>JANTGV010000252.1 GCA_024762745.1 Sulfurimonas sp.
CATCGTGATTTCTGCCACCTCTTTACCAAAAGCAAAACAGCCATCCAACTCCTCTTGAGTTGGAATTAATTTGATTTTAATAGGCTCAACAGGCAACCTAAATTTTAACCAGCGCATTCTGTCGTGTAACATCTCAGGTGCCTCTCCTGTCCAACCATATGATCCAAAAGTCGCACCCACTTTTCCTTGTGACTCTAAAAATGCCATACATGAAAGCAGGTCCCATGCAGGTTTTACAGCGTCACCATTAATAGTTGGAGAACCGACAATTACAGCATCACTCTCTTCAAGGAGGTCAATCATATTTTTTTCATCCAATGAAGCCAAGTCGTACATACTTGCTACAACGCCATCGATAGTATCAGCACCCTCCATAATTACCTCTGCCATTTTGTGAGTATTGTCATAACTCGACATATAAAAAACTGAGAGCATCTTCTTTCCAAAAACATTTTTTCGAAATTTCTCTTCACTACTCCACTCTTCATATTTGTCTAAATAATATTGTGGATTGGTTCTAAGTATCGGTCCATGAAGTGGTGCTATAGTTTTAATTTCAAAACGATTGTAGAGATTGAGTGCTTGATGTACATACTGCTTAAATGGGCGCATAATATGTTCATAATAATATTTAAATGCATAAGAAAAATCTCCAACTGCATCATCGAAAAGACGTTCATCATAGTAGTGAGAGCCAAAGACATCCCCACTGAATAGCACTTTCTCCTCATGTAAATACGAACTCATAGTATCAGGCCAGTGTAGAAATGGTGTACTCAAAAATTCTATAGTTTTATCACCCAAAGATATTTTTTTACCTGTATTTGCTGTCTCGAATTTTACATCCGTTTTGATAATTCCTTTTAACATCATCACCGCACGACCTGAGATTATCAGCTTCGCCTTGGGCGCTCTGTTCATCAACTCCTCTAGTGCTCCAGAGTGGTCTGGCTCTAAATGATGTAAGACTATATATTTTATCTCTTCATACTTACATACCTGTTCTAGCTTTTGAAAAAACTCATCACTAAACTCTCTTTTTACAGTATCCATAACAGCAACACCTTCAGAACCACGAACAACATAACTATTGTATGAACTTCCGTTTGCTGTTTTCATTATAATATCGAAGGTACGTATTTTAGGGTCAAATACCCCTATAAAATCTACACTGTTAGACACTTTTACACTTGATAAATTCATTAAAAAAAGTACGAGATTTCTACCTCGCCCTCCTCTGCTTCAATACTACATTGACACATTAAACGAAGCTTCTCATTATCTGGAGAAATCACCTTAAGTGCTAATAACTCCTTTTCATTTTTTTCGCTTAAAAACTCTTGTCCAGATGTAACTTGTGCTATACAAGTAGCACAATCTCCAATGCGACAGCCAAACTCCATAGAAGCACCTGTTTTACGAGCTACTTCTCTTAAGCTTTTACCACTTGGTACATCAACTTTTATATTATCATCTTTTAAAAATAGGCTTACCATAATAAATATTTCCTTAGTGTTACAGAAAGATATGCATTATTTATTCTAAAGATGTTTTATCCGTAAATAAGTCTTAGATAATCGTGTATATCACTTAAGAAAAACCTTCTATTATCTCTCTCTTCAAAATGACCAACCCAACCCATATCATTCTGACTCACCATCTTGCAGGGATGTACAAACTCGTTGTATGGCAGCCTTGCTTTTAACGGTCCACAACTGTTAATTGCGTCTACAACAGCCTCATACAGTATGTCTAGAGATTCGGTATCTTCATTCAAATAGAGATTCCCATCTTTTTGAAAAAACCTATAAATATTTAAAATTTTCTCTGCTTCATCATCTTTAATCTTTTTCATTTTAACATCCATAAATTCCCTTCTTATCATCTATAATCCAACTGCAGAGACATATAAAATGTTTGCATCTGTTTGTAAAAAATCTTGTAATTTTTTATCATAAAAAGCACCTATTCCGGTACAAGCAACATTAAGTGTTTGAGCCTGCATATATAAATCATGTATAAAAACTCCAGCCAGCATCAATTTATTTGCACTAAAATGCTTTGAGCAAACTACTGTAATGATCTCTGCGTTTTTAACAAAACTTTGGTCTACAAGTAAAGATGCCATTTTTTTCGAAAAATGACCTCCTTTTATAAGATTATTGTTAAGATATACTCCAGCTTCTGTAGAACTCTCTTTTAAGACAATGTTATAACACTCTAAAGGGTAGTTCTCTGCGTTTAAAAAGTCCATTAAATATCTGAATTTATCTGTAGACATAGACTCCTCTTTATACTGTCTTGCAGAACGTCTATCTAAGATATGCTCTTCTTGTAGATTACATTTTTTAAAATCATATTGACTTTTAAAAGTATGATTCTTTGCTATTATTGAAGTTATATTTGTAGACGATTCTGTGTAATCTGTCGGAGCTACATACATCAGCTTCTGTTTTAACTCTTTTGTTCCACTCTCTGTAAGCTCTCCAGAACTTATTACACAGCTTATAAACTCTTCACCTTTAAAACCCATATATTCGTTAAGGGTGGGGCTGTCATAATCTGACAAAATTGTAGTCTCTTTTGAAAAAAGTTCACAACTGCTTTTAATAGATCCTATCTGATGTCCAAGATCTAAATAAACATAACGTATAGCTCTCAAACCATATTTCCATTCTGACCTAAATGGTACACACGAGACTAAATATATAAAGCCTTTAAAACGCTTTTTCAAGCCTACATACTGTTCAATTCCATCCTCTTCTATCTCTTTTATAAGAACTATTTTTCTCTCTCCTGAATCGACATGATAAATACCACTTAAAATACCCTTAATGCCACGTATTTGTACATACAATTCTACAGGGTGTAAATTTCCAGCTGACGGTGTGTTGAGTTGATTGTATGGCTTTGAACCGATTTGAGTCGTCGAGCTAATAATACGCGAAAGTTCTACTACTCTGAGTAACTCGTTTTCACCATATTTGTATG
>JANTGV010000253.1 GCA_024762745.1 Sulfurimonas sp.
CCACCTTGAAGGGCTGGGAAAATTGCAGAGTTTAATTTTTTTGCTAAATCCTCATCATTTGTCATAATCATACCACCTCTTGGACCTGCAAGAGTTTTGTGAGTAGTAGTTGTTACAACATCAGCGTATGGGAATGGTGATGGGTGTTCACCAGCAGCAACTAAACCAGCGATATGTGCGATGTCAGCAAATAAAATTGCTCCAACTTCATCCGCAATTTCACGGAATTTTTTGAAGTCAATTTCACGTGCATAAGCAGAAGCACCACATACAATGATTTTAGGTTGTACAATCTTGGCAATATCCATTACTCTCTCGTAGTTAATACGACCATCGAGCTCAACACCATAGTAAAATGGAGAGTAGTTCTTACCAGAAAAACTTGGTTTAGAACCATGAGTCAGGTGTCCACCATGACTTAGGTCCATACCTAGTATCTTATCACCAGCTTTTAAAAGGGCTGCATAAACAGCACCATTTGCTTGACTTCCTGAGTGTGGTTGAACGTTTGCAAAGTTACATCCAAAAAGTTCACAAGCTCTGTCTATTGCCAGTTGCTCAACACCATCAGCATACTCACATCCACCGTAGTAGCGTTTTGCAGGATAACCCTCTGCATATTTGTTAGTAAATACTGAACCCATTGCTTCCATAACTGCTGGAAGTGTAAAGTTTTCAGATGCAATCATCTCTAAGTGGTCTGTTTGACGCTCTAACTCTTTTTCACATAAATCAAATACTTCACTATCGTACTCTTTCAAAAAACTCATTTTTATTCCTCTTCTTCTATTTTAGTTTCTTCACTATTAAGTGGTTTCATTGCTGGAAATAGCAATACATCTCTAATGCTATGCTCATTGGTTAAAAGCATAACTAGCCTATCTATTCCAATACCTTGACCGGCAGTTGGTGCCATACCGTAGCTTAGAGCATCGATGAAATCTTCATCCATCTCATGTGCTTCATCATCACCTGCATCTTTTGCATCTACTTGACCTTTAAATCTTTCATATTGGTCAACTGGGTCATTTAACTCACTAAATGCGTTTGCTATTTCACGGCCTGCTATAAAGAGCTCAAATCTCTCTGTAATGGCAGGATTCTCATCGCTTCTTCTTGCAAGTGGAGAGATCTCAACTGGATACTCTGTAATGAAAGTAGGGTCAACCAACTTCTCTTCAACAAATTCGTCAAAGAGTTCACCTTGAAGTTGTCCTAGGTTCATACCTGGTTTTACTGTAATATTTTTAGATTTTAAATACTTAACTATCTCTTCTTTATTGTTTGTGACTTCCGCTGGAATACCACCGATAGTAGTGAGTGATTCTATTAAAGGAATCTCTGAGAAGTTTTCAAAATTAACTTCCATATCTGCGTAAGGCAGAAGAGTTGGTAGGCTTAAGTGTTCAAAAAGGTATTGAAAATACTCTTTAGTAATTTCGATTAAATCTTTATAAGTCTTATATGCCCAGTAGAACTCTATTGATGTAAATTCAGGGTTGTGAGTTGCATCCATACCTTCATTTCTAAAGTTACGGTTGATTTCAAATACTGCTTCAAATCCACCAACTATTAAACGTTTTAGGTAAAGCTCTGGAGCAATTCTTAAATATCT
The DNA here is from genome assembly GCA_024762745.1 of Sulfurimonas sp. Next base: position 1,616 of record JANTGV010000253.1, read on the forward strand.
ATCTATACCAAGAGCATTGTGGTGAGTAACAAAAGGCTTAGCATTTGCTCCACCTGCGATAGGGTGCATCATCGGAGTTTCTACTTCTAGGAAACCTTTATCTTCAAAAAAACGTCTTGTAAGAGAAATAACACGTGAGCGAGTTTGAAATGTTTTACGAACTTCAGAATTCATGATTAAATCCAGATATCGTTTTCTGTATCTGATCTCTTTGTCTGTTACACCATGAAACTTCTCTGGAAGTGGTGCTATCGCCTTAGTAAGAAGTTTTACCTCGTTTGCATGGAGTGAGAGTTCCCCTTTTCCGGTTACAAAAGGGTACCCACTCACTTCAATTATATCACCCACTTCAAAGAGTTTTTTGAAAGTGTTGTTGTAAAAACCTTCAGGCAGATTGTCACGGGCAACATATACCTGTAACATACCACTCTCATCTTCGATTTTAACGAAACTTGCTTTACCCATTATACGAAAGAGTTTTATACGCCCACTTACAATATAGTGACGATTTTCATCACGCTTATCTTCTTTCTCTTCAATATCTGAATTTACATTTAAATATTTTTCAATAGTTGTATTTCTTTGAGAATCATTAGTGTAGGGATTGATTCCCGCATTTTTTAATGTTTCTGCTTTTTCAATTCTCTGTTGTATGAATTTATTTTCAAAAGCCAATAGTTTTCCTTTTTGTTATTTATCTTGACAGTTTTTACAAATACCGTAAATTTGCATAGAGTGATCACTCATTTTAAAGTTCAATGCATCAGTGATATGATGCTGCCTTGCTTCTATCTCTTCATCAACAAACTCCGTTATTGTTCCACACTCTGTACATATAAGGTGATCGTGGTGTTCTTTTGCACCCAGCTCATACTTTTTGCCCTGAGCACCAAATGATAGAGATGTTACCATTTGAGACTCTTCCAAAAGTGCCAAAGTTCTGTAAACAGTTGCTATCCCTGTCTTTAAATCAGGGTATTTATCTTGTATAAGGTGATGTAGTGCCTCTGGAGTCAGATGTGCATCAGAGTTATAAAGTGTCTCAAGTATAACTTCTCTTTGTACCGTAAACTTAAGACCATTTTTTTTCAGTATCTGCTTGAAGTCATTTAGCAGTTCTTCATATTGTATAGTTCTATCCTGGAAGTCTGTTGATATATCTGACATATTTAGTTACTCTCTTTTAACTCTTCTTTAATATCTTCTACTGCTTTAGCAGAAGTTCTGGTTATCTCTATTTTTGCAGCTGATTTTACAGCTTCAGTTCCCTGGTCTATAGTGGCGTTTATATCATCACTAATCTCTACAGGATCAAGTTTCATAATAAAAGAGCCGGTACTAACAAGTATTGGAAACA
>JANTGV010000254.1 GCA_024762745.1 Sulfurimonas sp.
GAGTAAAGTCTCTCGTAAAATTCTAATCTTCTCGAGTAACTTAGACTATACCATGTCCCAATGGTTAATTAATGATAATAGTGTCTCATCCAAAATGCTCCTTCAAGATATAAATGAAGAGAAAGATGCTTATAGATTCTATTCACTTGTTGGCTTATATGATAAGTTTTTCAAAGAAGAGACCTATTTAAATACTACCCAGAAGAACTATATTCGTATGCGTTTTGGTGTGGAAAAGAATATAAAACAGGAGTTTAATTATCTCAGTAATATTCGTGCAAGTTTTAAACTTCCTAAAACTAAAGAGCTACTTCATTTAGTTATTGGCGAAGATGAGGATGAGAGTAGTGAGAGTATAAATGAAGTTGTTCTAGACAGAACTATAAGTGTTGGAGTAAAATACTTTTTCAGCAGTCTGGATATATTTAATGCTAATCTTCATGTTGGTTTTAGAGGTATTGACAATCCACTTGCTAGAGTGCGTTTGGAGTACCCTATTGCATTTAAAAATCTACTGTTTAGACCAGTTCAGTATGTAGAGTACTCTGAAGAAGATAGATTTAAAGAGGAGACAAAACTCTACTTTGACTACCTTTTAACAGATAACAATGACCTGTTACGTCTTTCCCTTAGTCGTTATACTCAAACTGATATTAAAGGTATGAATTACTTTGGACAGCTCTCATATTTGAAAACTACAAAATATGATATAGGCTTCCAAATATACGCAAATCTCTCTGGAAGAACAAAACTCACGGGTACAGAACCGATTAATGAGGAGTATAATACAGTTCCAGTTACTGGAGTTTACAACTATAAAAGTGGCATTATTTGGAAACAACAGTTTTTTAAAGAGTATCTCTTTTATGAACTGCATCCAATAGTAGAGTTTGCACAAGAGTATGATTATGATGCAAACTATATACTTCGAGCTAATATTGAACTATATTTTGGGAATATTTAAAGTTGAAACTAAAGTTTTCTAACCCCTAGGTCCATAGTTATACTCTTTTACCGAATGGGTACTCTTTGTCTTGTTGGTATCTTCCTTAGAGATATCAAAATTTTGTATCAGGGTGTGTTTTGTCTCATCTAAAGCCATAATCTGGCGTTCTAGAGCCTTGAGTTTATTTTTAAACTTATCAGAGATAATAACTATCTCCTCATAATACTCTGAAACAAGTTTAGACTCATGCTGATTAAGTCTTTTTTCTACTCCAAAAAAAGATTGAAATGTACTACCTTTAACATTTTGGTACACACTGTAAAGATTAGTATACACCTCATACATTTTCTCTAACAGCTCCTCCATTTCATCTAAAACTATCTGACTTTTAAATTGTGAAAACTGTAAAGCATTTTCATAAAACCACTTTCCTAAATCTGACTCATGTAAAACTGGTTCTGGCAATTTCTTATCATTTTTAACTCCCGAAAGTATAAACTTAATATTACTGAGCCATTTCAAATGATCTGTTCGTGCTTTATAGAGTTTTTTAATATTCTTTTGCTTACTATCCATTGAAAAACCTTTATAAACTTTTTCACAATTATAACCGTATGAAAAATTTTATAGGCAACTTTCTGCTATTTTTTTCAGCAATTAAGTAGGTTTAATAATATTTTATTGTTCTATAAAGGATAAAATGAAAAGGAGTTGGGAAGTTTTTACCTGAGATACACCAAAAGTACCTCAAGTAAATGTTTTTAGCTAGTTTTTATCTTGGTCTACAATTTTACCTGCAGAGATCCATGGCATCATATCACGAAGTTTATTACCAGTTTTAGTAATAAGTTTCTCTTTATCATTTGCTCTCTCAGCATTCATACGAGGGTAACCTGCTTGACCTTCAAGAATAAAGTCTTTAGCAAATCTACCATCTTGAATCTCAGTAAGAATATCACGCATAGCTTGTTTAGACTCAGCATTGATAACACGTTTACCAGAAACATAGTCACCATACTCAGCAGTATTTGAGATAGAGTATCTCATATCAGCGATTCCACCTTCAAACATTAAGTCAACAATTAACTTAAGTTCGTGTAGACACTCAAAGTATGCAAGTTCTGGAGCATAACCAGCTTCAGTTAAAGTCTCGAAACCAGCTTGTACAAGTGAAGCAGCTCCACCACAAAGAACAGCTTGCTCACCGAAAAGGTCAGTTTCAGTCTCATCTTTAAAAGTTGTTTCGATAATTGCAGTTCTACCACCACCGATTGCAGAAGCGTAAGAAAGTGCTAACTCTTTTGTAGTTCCTGAAGGATTTTGACCAACAGCAATAAGGTCAGGGATACCACCACCACGAACAAACTCAGAACGAACAGTATGACCTGGAGCTTTTGGAGCAATCATAGTAACATTAATGTTAGCAGCTGGCTTAACACGACCATAGTGAATGTTAAAACCGTGGCCAAAAGCGATAGTTGCACCATCTTTTAAATTTGGAGCGATTTCATTTTCATAAATCTCAGCCTGATTTTCATCTGGTAAAAGAATCATTACAACATCAGATACTTTAGTCGCTTCAGCAACTGTAAGAACTTCGAAGTTTTTTGCTTCAGCTTTTGCCCATGAAGAACCGTCTTTACGAAGACCGATACATACTTCAACACCGCTATCTCTTAAGTTTTCAGCGTGAGCGTGTCCTTGAGAACCAAAACCAATCATAGCAACTTTTTTGCTTCTAATAAGGTCTAAATTTGTATCTTTGTCATAATAAACATTTAATGCCATTGTATTTCCTTGAGTGTTATTAAGATCTTTGTCTTAAAAAATTTGTGGCATTATACTCAAAAAATGGTAAAATGATTATTAGAGTTAGCTTATAATTGGGTGTGAATTTTCTTATTTAATCTCACACTATGTATAATACGCAAAATTATAGGTATAAATAGGAACCTGATGACAAAAGTGAGTATTGAGCATAAATTTAGAGGAAGTGTTGAGCTCCCTGA
>JANTGV010000255.1 GCA_024762745.1 Sulfurimonas sp.
TACAATAAAATAATATAAAATAACAAAATAAGATATTATTTTTAAAAAAAGAGCCAAATGCAAAAAATGTTCCAACATTTCTATTCTCTTACATTTCTTTCAGTTTTATTTGTCTACAATAACTAAAAATAAATTTGAAAAGTCAAAGAATGAGAATAGATAAATTTTTAAATTCAGTCAACATAACCAAGCGCCGATCAATATCACAAGATATGATAAGTAATAATGTAGTCTTGATAAATGGTGTGGTTGCCAAGGCTAGTAAGAATGTGGAGGTTGGTAGTGTGATTACTATTAACTATCTCGAGAGCTCTAAAAAATATGAAGTGCTCAAAATACCTACAGCAAAATCAACACCTAAATCTTTACAAGATGAATATATAAAGGAAGTCTCATGAATTATGACGAAGCTAAAATAGCGTTTACCTCACTTTTTAAGCATGAGATGAGTGATGAGAAGATGCGAGAGTTTCTAGTTGGAATGACTCTTGATGAACATACACCTGTAAGTTCAATCGCAGCTGCAGCTGAAGTGATGAGAAGTTTTGCTCTCCCTCTGCCAATTTCTGAGGAGTTGCGTTTAAATGCTCTTGATATTGTTGGAACAGGTGGTGATAAAATAGGTTCGTTTAATATCTCTTCAACAACAGCATTGTTAGTTGCTTCATGTGGAGCGACGGTGGCAAAGCACGGAAGTCGTTCTATCACTTCAAAATCAGGCAGTGCTGATATGTTTGAAGAGCTGGGTGTAAGGTTGGATTTAAGTATAGAGAATAGTGCAAAACTACTTGAAGAGTCAGGATTCACATTCATGTTTGCACAGAATCATCACCCAGCAATGCGTTTTATTGTTCCTGTTAGGAAAACTATACCGGATAAGACTATATTTAATATATTGGGTCCACTCACAAATCCTGCTGGGGTTACAAAGTCAATGCTTGGTGTTTTTGATAAGGCCTTTGTTCCAAAAATGGCAGAAGCTTTGAAAATTAATGGTGCTACTTCAACTATGGTTGTAAGTTCTGCTGAGGGAATGGATGAGATTAGTATCAGTGATGTTACTTATGCTTCACAGCTTCGTGATGGAAAGGTTCGTGAGTTTGTTATAGACCCAGAAGAGTATGGTATTAAAAAAGTTCCTCTTAAAGCTATTTTAGGTGGAGATGCGAAAGAAAACGCAAAGATTTTAAGAGATATCTTTAACTCTAGTGCAACAGATGCGCAGAGAGATATAGTACTTATAAACGCAGCAGCATCTCTCATGGTAGATGGATTGGTTCGTGATATGCAAGATGGCATGGAGATGGCTCGTGAAGCGATTAGAAACGCAAGACCGCAAAAGAAACTAAAACAGATAATTGAGATTTCAAATAAGCTATGAAAAAATACACTCTGAAGTTAAATGAACTTGATACTTTAGTAAAAGATGTAATCTGTGAGTTTCCAAATGGTGTTGTTATATTAAAAGGTGACTTGGCTGCAGGCAAAACTACTTTTGTAAAAGCGATAGCTAAAGAGTTGGGTTATGAAGAGGATGTAACATCGCCTACATTCTCCCTGCAGCAGTGTTATGGTGACTCCATATTTCATTACGATATTTACAACCATGGTTTAGAACACTTTATATCTTTAGGAATGTTAGAAGAACTAGACAAAAAAGGACTCCATTTTGTAGAGTGGGGTGATGATAAATTAGAAGCAATTTTAAAAAGTGCTTGGATAGATACAATGACAATAAATATAGAAAAAATTTCAGATGATGCAAGAGAGTATACAGTATGCACACTTTAAAAGCAGAAAACCTGCAAAAAAGAATCAAAGATTTAGAGATAGTTAAAGGGATGAGTCTTGAAGTCTCAAGTGGCGAAGTTGTTGGTCTCCTTGGGCCAAACGGAGCTGGAAAGACAACAACATTCTATATGATATGTGGCCTTGTAGAAGCGAGTGGGGGAGAGGTCTTTTTTGATAGTGAAAACATATCAGATATGCCACTTCATGAACGTGCTATAAAAGGTATCGGTTATTTACCTCAAGAGGCATCTATTTTTAAAGATTTAAGTGTTGAAGATAATCTTATGGTAGCTGCACAAGTAACTATGAAGGATGAACAGGAACAAGAAAATAGAATCTTGGAGCTTCTTGATATGTTTAATATTGAGCCGATTAGATACCGTAAAGGTATTAGCCTTAGTGGTGGTGAGCGTCGTCGTGTAGAGATAGCGCGTGCACTTGTAAACAAGCCGAAATTTCTACTTCTTGATGAACCATTTGCCGGGGTTGACCCAATTGCCGTTATGGATATTCAAAAGGTGATTCATCAGCTGGTATCATACGATATAGGTGTTCTTATAACTGATCACAATGTTCGTGAGACTTTAGATGTGTGTGATAGAGCTTATGTCATTAAATCTGGAACACTTTTAGCAAGTGGAACAAGTGCTGAAATAGGACAAAATAGTGATGTTAGAATACACTATCTTGGTGAGGATTTTAAGCTTTAAGAGCTGCTAAAACATGGGTGCATTAAGACAAACGCAGAGTGTAGAAACAAAACATAAACTTTCAAATACTCTACGAAACTGGCTTCCTATTTTACACTCAAGCCTTAGTGACCTAGGCGAGGCGATGGCTCCTTTTGTAGAAGCCAATCCAGTTGTGGAAGTTGAGTCTGGATATGAAGAAGATTATGAAAAAAAGATTCCAAAAAAAGTTATATCTAGAGCTGTAAGTAATTCAAGAACCGAACAGATAGAAGCACTTACCATCCAAAAGAGAACTCTGCATGATGTCTTGGATGAGCAGCTTGAAGCCCCACTTTTTCCAACACCTATTTCTCAAGAGGTAGCAGAGTTTGTTGTAGCAAATTTAGATGAAAATGGATACTATGAGGGTATTGATGAGGAGTTTTGTCAAAAGCACGATATAACTCTTGACGCTTTTGAAAAAATCAGACT
>JANTGV010000256.1 GCA_024762745.1 Sulfurimonas sp.
CATACAAAAGAAGAGAATCCGTTTACATTCTTAAAAGAGTACTATAAAAACATAAATACAGCCCCTTACAAAAAAGCAATAAGGGAGCTTAAAATCGGTTATGTTGATGGCTTTATTGGCTATATTGGCTACGATATGGTAAAAGTATTTGAGCCAAAACTTCATGGTACGATGGATAACCTTAGAGATGAACTAAATACTCCTGATTTAGACCTTATTTTGCCTAAAATGATTCTTGTTTACTCTCATAAAAATAATCAAATATCTCTTGTCTCTACGCTCCAAGAGTTTAGTAATAAATTTCAAGATATACATGATAATTTAAAAGGCTCTTATACTTACAAGCACAGAGTACATAACATAGGAGATGACAAGGGTAGTTTTGCTCACTCTAAAGAGAAATTTTTCAAGATGATTGATGACTCTAAAGAGATGATTAAAAGCGGTGACGTTTTTCAAATTCTTATGACAAACCGATTTACTAGAAATATAAAAGTTGATCCATTTAGTTTTTATAGAATTCTTAGAAGTAAGAACCCTTCCCCCTATATGTTCTTAATGGAGTATGAAGATTTCAGTATTGTTGGTTCTTCTCCTGAAGTAATGGTACGTTTAGAAGAGGGAGAACTTCTTCTTCGCCCAATCGCCGGAACTCGTAAACGTGGGCTCACAAAAGAACAAGACAGAGAGCTTGAACTTGACTTATTAGCAGATCCAAAAGAGTTAGCTGAACATCTTATGCTCATAGACCTTGGTCGTAATGATGTTGGTCGTGTTGCAAAAACTGGAACTGTTAAAGTTGAAGACATGATGCATATTGAACACTACTCTCATGTTATGCATATTGTTTCTGATGTAGTTGCTGAGTTGGCAGATGACAAAGATATGTTTGATCTATTTATGGCTACCTTTACAGCAGGAACAATGACAGGTGCCCCTAAAATTCGTGCAATGGAACTTATAGCTGAGTATGAAGGTCTTAAACGCGGTTTTTATAGTGGAAGTGTAGGTTATTTTGGTTTCGATGGGAATATGGACAGCGCTATCACAATTAGAACTGCGATGGTAAAAGAGGACAAAGTAGTCCTTCAAGCCGGAGCAGGAATAGTTGCAGACTCCGTTAAAGAGTCTGAATACCAAGAGGTTGAAAATAAACTCGGAGCACTTATACACTCATTAGAAGATCTGGATAAAAAGTAGTGAAACTCTTTTCTATCTTTGGTGACCCTGTGTCACACTCACGCTCTCCCCTTATGCATAACTGCGTTTTTAAAAATTTAAACTACAATGCTTGTTACACTAGAACCCATCTACTAGATGGAACAAAATTAAAAGAGATTTTTTTCTCGCTTGACCTAAGTGGTGCAAATGTGACAGTTCCCCATAAAGAGGCTGCGTTTAATGCTTGTGATGAAGTGAGAGGTTTTGCAAAAACTGTAGGTGTAGTAAATACTCTTGTAAATGAAAACGGAAAGCTTATTGGTTATAACACAGATGCTGATGGTTTTATGTATGCCATTGAAGAGTTTGGAGATGTTAAAAATATCCTTATTCTTGGAGCTGGCGGAACTGCTAAAGCCTTAGCTGCAAGATTTTTACAAGATGGTATCAAGGTCAGTGTAGTCAATAGAAGTGAAGGGAGACTCTCATATTTTAAAGATATTGGTTGTGAATGCTTCAGCTGGGATAGCTTCAAAGCCAAAAAATACGACTTGGTTGTAAATACAACAAGTGCAGGACTCAAAGATGAAGAACTCCCTGCACCAAAAGAGATGTTAGAGACTATTTTAGACAATACTGCGTTTGTAGCAGATGCAATTTACGGAAAGCTAACACCTTTTTTAAAACTTGCTCAAAGTAAAAATATCACCTTCAAAGATGGAGCTGATATGCTTCTTGGACAAGGTGTATTGGCAAATGAACTTTTTGTAAACGCAGAGTTACAAAAAGAGGATATTAAAAAATATATGCTGCGTAGTTTTTCTCTATAAGCTATTTACTGCTGCTATAGCTTGTCCATAAGCGATAGCACTATCATTACTTACAAAATCTTTTGGCAAGATTGCCTCAGGCATTTTTTTCATAATTAACCTTAACAAAACTCTATTTTGAAATACTCCTCCACTTAAAGCTACTGGTAAATTATATTTTTTACTCATCTCATAAATAATTTCAACTATGGTGTTAAAAAACTTTGAAACAGCTATATTTTTTTCTTTCTCTTTTAAAATTTGAGTTACTATTTTACTAAAATCAATTACTCCATCATCTATAGAAAAAATAAAACTTTCAGTTATGGCTTCATCATAGAGACTCTCAAGCATTAGTCCACTCTCCCCCTCGTAAGAGCAGACCTGAATAACATCCAAAAGAGATGCCACACAATCAAATACTCTTCCGCACGAACTTGTAAATGGTGAGTTTAAACCCTTTTTCCACGCAAGATATAAAGTTTTTAACTCAGACTCTGTAAATGAAGCAGTAACGCTGTTTTGAAGCTCTAAAACCTCTTCACCATATAAGTCAAACAAAAAACTAAGCGCAACTCTTCTAGGCTCTTTTATAGCCCTCTCACCACCTAATAGTCTGAACTCTTTAAAGTGAGCCACTCTCTCGTAAGAGGAAGTATCACAGATGAAAAACTCTCCACCCCAAAGAGTCCCACCTTCGCCATATCCAGTTCCATCAAAACTCACACCTAATACTTTTGAATCTATATTGTTCACTCCCATTGTTGCAAGTATATGAGCATAATGATGCTGTACTTGAACAATTTCTATATTTGAGTTTTGACTTTTCAATTCAAAAGCAAATTTTGTCGACTCATAATTTGGATGCTTGTCACAAACCACTACATCTGGTTCGAAGTCATAAATCCGTTTCAAAGTATTGATATGCAATTTATAATGCTCTATACTTAAGACACTCTCTAAATCACCAATATA
>JANTGV010000257.1 GCA_024762745.1 Sulfurimonas sp.
ATGTGAAAAATTACATAAAAAGTATCTCTCGTTTAGGAAACAATTAATGATAACAATAATAAAACGTAATGGTAGAACAGAGCCTCTGGATATTACTAAGATTCAAAAATATACAGCTGCCGCTGTTAAAGATTTAACTAACGTTTCACAGAGTGAGCTTGAAGTTGATGCACAGATTCTATTTCGTGACGGAATAACATCTAAAGAGATTCAAGAAACTCTTATTAAAACAGCTGTTGATAAGATAGATATAGATGCTCCTAACTGGACATTTGTTGCCTCACGCCTTTTCATGTTCAATCTTTACCATCAAGTAAATGGTTTTACGGGTTACTGTTCACTCCAAAAGTATTTTGAAAGAGGAGAAAAAGCTGGCCGTCTTCTTCTTGGTCTTGGTGCACAATACGACCTTGAGAAATTAGAGAAACATATTGTTCCTGAACGCGATATGCTCTTTAACTATCTTGGTGTTAAAACTCTTTACGACAGATACCTTATTAAGGATCAGGACTCAAACCCTATAGAACTTCCTCAACATATGTTTATGGCTATCGCTATGTTCTTAGCTCAACGTGAAGAGAACAAACATGAGTGGGCTATTAAGTTCTACGATATGATCTCTCAATTTCAGGTGATGCTTGCAACTCCAACTCTCTCAAACGCTAGAACAACGAGACACCAACTCAGCTCATGTTACATCGGTTCAACTCCCGATAATATAGAAGGTATATTTGATGCTTACCAAGAGATGGCAATGCTGTCTAAGTTTGGTGGTGGAATCGGTTGGGACTGGACAGGTATCCGTTCTATGGGTTCATTTATCGATGGACACAAAAACGCAGCTGGCGGAACTGTACCATTTCTTAAAATCACAAATGATATCGCAATTGCAGTTGACCAACTAGGAACAAGAAAAGGTGCTATCGCTGTTTATATGGAACCATGGCATATAGATATCAATGACTTCTTAGACCTAAAGAAAAACTCCGGTGAAGAGCGTCGTCGTGCGCATGACCTTTTTCCATCTTTATGGCTTAATGACATCTTTATGAAACGTGTTCAAGAGGATTCCATATGGACACTTTTTGATCCTTATGATGTTAGAGAGTTAACTGAACTTCACGGCGAAGCATTTACTGCAAGATATCTGGAATTTGAACAAGATGAATCTATTATAAAAGAGAAGGTAAAGGCTAAAGACCTTTGGAAAAAGATTTTAACTTCTTACTTTGAAACTGGTTCACCATTTCTCTGTTTTAAAGATAATGCTAACAGAGCTAACCCTAATGATCACTTTGGAATTATTAGAAGTTCAAACCTCTGTACTGAAATCTTTCAAAATACAGCACCAAACCATTACAAAATAAAATTTATTTTTGAAAATGGTGATAGTGTTAGTTATGAAGAGGAAGAGATGGTAACAGTGGATAGCGGCATAACAAAACCAGCTAAAAAAGTTACAGCTCTTGACTCTCTTGGCGGCCTGCCAATTTATGTAGTTGAAAAAGAGAAAGTAGATGGTTCAACCGCTGTTTGTAATCTTGCATCCATTAACCTCTCACGTATTAATACAAAAGAAGATATAGAGAGAATTGTACCAACTGCTGTAAGATGTTTGGATAATGTTATAGACCTAAACTTTTACCCAGTTGAGAAAGTAAAACGCACTAACATGAAATCTCGCTCTATTGGTTTAGGTGTTATGGGTGAAGCTCAAATGTTGGCAGAAGCTGGTATATCTTGGGGAACTCAAGAGCATTTTGACAAAATAGATGAAATTATGGAATCTGTTTGTTATAACACCGTTTCTGCTTCATCAGATTTAGCAGTGGAAAAAGGTTCTTATCCAGAGTTCGAAGGTTCTAAGTGGAGCAGAGGAATTATGCCTCACGATCATGCAAACGCAGAGGTAATAAATTTAGTTGACCGTGGTGGACTTTTTGCTTCAACTTATGAGTGGGATGAACTGAGAAGTAAAGTTAAAAAGCAGGGTATGAGAAACGGTTATCTCATGGCTGTCGCTCCTACCTCTTCCATCTCAATTCTTACAGGAACAACTCAAGCGATTGAGCCTGTGTTTAAACGCAAGTGGTTTGAAGAGAATCTTTCTGGTCTCATTCCTGTTGTTGTTCCAAAACTCTCTCCAGATACTTGGGCATACTACACACCGGCATATGATTTGAACCAGACAGTTCTTATTAAAGCTGCAGCTATTAGACAAAAATGGATAGACCAAGGTCAATCACTAAATATTTTCATCACTCTAGATAAAGCAAGCGGTAAATATTTAAATGAAATATATATGCTTGCATGGAAACTTGGCCTTAAATCTACTTACTATCTACGTTCACAATCTCCTGAGGTTGCAAATGATGTAGAAGATAGAAGTATGGAATGTGTAGGTTGTCAGTAGAAAAGAGTGATACATGAAACCACTTTTACCAAATGAGATAGCTGCGTTTATGCAGCGATTTGAAAAGTTTCAAGATGCAGAATTTCGCTCTTTAGAAATTATTTCACCCTCTGTTATGCAAGTAACTTTTGCTCTTCAAGATGCTGCTCGTGCTTATGATTGGATTACTATTACTCTTGAGTTTCACGATATTATAGATGCTTCACTTGTTGAAGATAATCAACTGCATCTTATTGAGATGTCAGAGGGCGCTTCTTTAACCTTTGATCAAGAGTTCCTATTTAAAATTACAAATTCAACCTTTTTTATAAAAGCACGAAAGATAAAGTTTCAGGAAGGCTCTTTTTAATTCCGCAACCTAAGTAGCAATTGTACTTTAGAGAGTTTGCTACAATTACGTATATATAATTTTAAATAAGGAAATGATTATGAGAGTAGTATGTCCCCACTGTTTAAGTATAAACAACGTTCCCAAAAAAGATAGTTATAAAAAAGCCA
>JANTGV010000258.1 GCA_024762745.1 Sulfurimonas sp.
GAGATGCAGGGAAGTGATGCTTGGTACTCTATGCCAACAGAGATGCTACTCTACCCTGGTTCAGGATATAAGGCTGATGAAGTAGAAAAGGTAAATGACATTTTAGATGTCTGGTTTGATTCTGGTTCAACTTGGAACTCAGTTTTAAAATCAAGAAACTACGATGCAGGTGAATACCAAGCAGACTTATATGTAGAGGGTTCAGACCAGCATCGCGGTTGGTTCCAATCTTCACTTTTCCTCTCTGCTGCAGTTGAGCATAAGGCACCATATAAAGGTGTTCTAACTCATGGATTTACAGTTGATGACAAGGGCGAAAAAATGTCTAAGTCTAAAGGAAACGTTATCGCTCCAGATAAAGTTCTTAAAGAGTATGGAAGTGAAATCCTGCGTTTATGGGTAGCTTCATCTGATTACCAAGGTGACCTTAAAATATCTCAAGGAATTTTAAAGCAGATATCTGAGAACTACCGTAAACTAAGAAATACTTTTAGAATCATGCTTGCAAATATCAATGATTTAGAGACTCTAACACCTTATGAAGAGATGGGTGAGCTAGATAAATGGATTTTAGATGTAGCAGCAGATGTACTTGGTGAAGTTCATAAGTCATTTAGTGAGTACAACTTTGTAAATGGTATGAGTACTCTTAACAATTTCATTGCAAATGAGTTAAGTGGTATGTATATTGACATGACTAAAGATTCTCTCTACTGTAATGCAAAAAATGACCCAAGAAGAGTAGCATCTCAGAGTGCTATGGCTATCATTACAAGATCACTGCTTCTACTAATGGCACCGATTTTAACGTATACAGCTGATGAGATTGTTGAGCATGCTCCTGCTATAGTTAAGGGTGATGCAGAGTCTATTTTTGATTTGACTTACTCAGGTATTGAAACTGGTGAGTCAAGTTTTAATGCGGAGTATATGACTAAAGCACGTGAAGGTTTTGGTTCTGTGGTTGATGGACTTAAAAAAGAGAAAGTAATTAAAAGCACTCTAGAGTTAGTTATATCTACAGACTCTAGTGTTGCACTTGGATTAGATGCAGTAGATGCTGAAGACTGGTTTGTTGTGTCTTCAGTGTCAAACGCAGCTGTAACAGATGCACTTGGTAGTTTTGAAGTTGACGGTGACAAATTTACTATTGCTAAGGCAACTGCTCACAAGTGTCCAAGATGTTGGAAATTTCAAGCAGAGTCAGAAGAGACTACATGTAAACGCTGTGAAGAGGTAGTGGGTGCCTAACTTTTCAGAACCTGTCACATTTACTTTTATAGGAGTCTCTATAGCTCTTATATTTGTTGGTGTAGCAATTGGAATATTTTTAGTTAAAAAATTTAAATAATGCTCCAACAAGAAGATATAAGCGACAAAGAGTTAAAACAGAGATGGAGACTCTACTGGATTCACACAGTTTTTGAGTTTTCAAGTCTAAAACTTCAAGAAGAATCTTGGCTGAACATCCAAGAGCCCTCCTCTTTTGAAGAGTGTATCTCTGCTTATTTTGATATATTAGCACTTGATGATGCTTATGAAAAAGCAATTGAGTATGGAAATGTCTCTCAAAAAGAAGCCAATAGAGCTAAAAATTTTCATCAACTTTTAGTTTTTTATGATGAGCCAGACGAAAGTGCAGAAGCTATTTTAAAAGATCCAGAGTGGCATAAAGTGGTTGAAGCAGCACAAGAGTTTTGGGATTTTTTAAAAAATAGTGTCCATTCCCAAAGAGAAATCGACTTAATAACTAAACTGGAAAAAGATTTGCCCAGAAAATAGCTACTCCTTAAGATAACGCTCACACGCCTCAATAAAACTTGGAAACTTTTTGTATGCATAAACTATATGCTCTACTGCGACTAAAAACTTAGGCGGTAGTTCACGCTTACCCTCAAACCCGAGCAGAAGTCCAGCAGGTTCATGAATAATATCGCAAACCTCTAAGGCTCTAAGTGCATCTTTTCTTGGTACTACCTCATGAAAAAGATAGAGTAAATTATCTACAGGAATATACTTAACACCAAAAGGGGTAATGTTATCAGGCATATGTTTTTCAACAATCTTTTCAACTGCTTTAAGAAGATGCTCTTGCACTTGTAGCTTACGCTCTTGACCTTTTTTAACATATTTAAAGTAGTTATCAAAAGGGTGTTTAGGTAGTATTTTTCTTATTGATTCTATTTCAGGGTCTTTAAGGTAGAGCCATTCAATACTTTTAAAAATTTCTCTCGCTTTTTCTTCTAAAGTAGCAATCTTTGTTTTATAACTCTCATCTTTTAATTTCAGACCATCTATATCTGCCTTAGAACCCACAATATAGGCATAAAAATCTCTCTCAACAGAATACTTTTGAATGAAACCAGTTTTTGGGTGTTTAAGATAATACTCTAGCTTAGTAAGTGAGTTGTCATCTTTATAGACTATTTTATAAGGTAGGTCTATGTTTATATCACTAAATGGGTCTCTCCAATCTCCATTAAATTTTTTAAAAAAAGAGACCTCTTTCTTATCTTCGACTAGCTCTATTAAACTTTCAAACTCTTTTTCAATAGAGTTTATAAGAGCATAACGTTTAGCTTTTACATCTTCCAACTCATCTTTAACCATTCGATGTAAGATCATTTTTTCAAGATTCTCTTTTTTAGGAAGAGCAACTCGGTCACAAAATGGTTTCACCTCATCACTACTGTAATAGCGATTTGTAATTTTCCCTTTAACAGCAAACTTCGTTATGTAGCTAAAAAGAGATTCATCTTCATCACTCAAATCAAACCAAACAGCATCTATAATACTTCCTAAATGATTATCTGCCGCCACCTCTTCAGCTACAAGTAAAAGAGGGGTGGTACCGGTAAAAACTGTTGGATGGAGAAACTCTTCTATTGCTTCACTCACCTCTCTTCT
>JANTGV010000259.1 GCA_024762745.1 Sulfurimonas sp.
CTTAAATCTGAAATCATCGTAGCAGCTGCAGCAAATATTGCAACAAAAATAATTCCGTTGATTGTACCTTTTCTATTCTCTTGTGAAAATGCCATTGAAACTGTCCTCGTATAAAAAGTATAAATTTTTAGTTTAAAATCGAAGTATATCTAAAATTATTTTACCTTTATACTATAAGGCTGCTTGACAAAACTATTTTCTCTCTCATCAACACTCATTATTTGACTCTGTATAACTCTTGATGGTTCTATATTTTTTTCTACTAACAGATAATTTTGTAGATGATTAGCCCTCTGTGTTGCTAAGGCTTCAAGTTCAACTTCTGTTACAACCTGAATATCTTTACACAACTCTAAAAGTGCTGAAAAATAAGCTGTTTCAAACTCATCTCCTTCATACTCTTTTCCAAGCCTCTCTTCAAGTTCATCAAGCGCGTCATCATCTCTCATATCTTCATAAATATTCTCAAGCAAACCTTTTGTCATCGCATTTTCACGCTCTTTTTCATTTTTTATACCGCTCTCTTTGACTACTAAATCTATAAGCTTCTGCGTTTGAAGCGCTCTTTTATCAGATATTTTATCGTAAGTTGGAGTCAAAGAGAGACTGATTTTTGGCCTCTTAATCATCATTTTAGCAATCTGGTCTAGTTTCTCTATTTCAGGAGGTAAAATTACACTACTCCCTTTTTCAAACTCCGCGTACTCTAAAGCATCCCCATCGATACCCATCATTGAACCTAAAAACCTAAAAGGTGAAGTCACTGCTTTTACTATTAAGTTTGCTATTGTATTCATCACAAGAGTACCATATTTAAAATCAGGTTCATCTACGTTACCCTCAACAGGCATATCTATCTCGATTATTCCCTCTTCATCTTCCAAGAGCGCTATTACAAACCCAAGAGGAAGTACAGTGATGTTTTCGTCTTCAACTTCTTTTCCAAGTTGAATCTGCTTTATTATAATGCTATTTGAACCAAGCAGTTCAGACTTTTGAATATCATAGCCTAGATCTAAAAAGAGTTTACCAGCATCTATCTCGTGTCCAGCAAAAGAGGCACTATAACCACTTACAGAGTTTAAATCTAAGTTTCTAAAATTAAAGTCCAAGTCTGTAAACTCTTTAGGGTTTGCACTCTCGATACTCCCTTTTAATTTTGTTGAACCATATTTATCAACAACACCATCTATATCTATGTAACTTGTCTCACCTGGGAGGCTTGAGATAGAGTAGATAACACCATTTAGATCATGTATATTTGTTTCAAACTTAATAGGAAGTGAGTAATCGGCAAACTCAGCACTTCCAAGTGCAACATTCATTTGTAAAATCTTTATAGGAAAGACCGGCTCTTTTGTAGTATTCAACTCCTCATTTCGAGCCTTTTTCTCCTGCGTTTCACTGTTTGCACTTGGCTTGAGCAGTTGTGCCAAGTTCATCTGTTTATTTTCATCAATTTTTGCATTTATATAAAAAGCATTAAGATCCATTTCATCCACATAGAGTCTATTAGGAAAGAGTTCCAGAGTAAAAGCTTTAAGCCCTAAGGTATTAAATGAAGTAATAGGGCTAGCATCCCTGCTGTCATTTACAAAAACATCCTGAATTTTCAAAGAACCATTCACATGCAAATCTGGAGAGCTCTTAGATTTTGCATACTCCACTTTGGCTTTGAGTGAGACCTTTCCATCATCTAGGGTAACGAATGCTTTCTCCTGTAGGTATGGTGTGAGTTCTGTCAAAGATATCTTTTGAAGTTCTATATTTCCTTTGTGTGTGAGTGGGGTGTGTCTAAGCTTACCATCGGCTTTTACTATCCCTTTAGAGTTTACCCTCATATAGAGTCTATAATCTAGCCAGCTGCCTTGTTTAGCATCGATGTCATAAGCGTTAATGAAAATTCTATCGATTTTACTCTTCACATTCGGACTTAAGGCCTTGTCATTAAAGCCAACTTGAGCAGCCTTAAGAGCAAAATGCTTTAATTTTACACTATACGCTTTTTCATCCTCGTCCTTACTTTTTATAGTAGATTCTTGAGTGGACTTTGATGCTTTTGGTACAACAATATTATCGATATTAAGTGTTCCATCTTCAGCTCTAGCTGTCTTTATATCCAGATCATGAAGTGATACTTTTTGGATATCTACCGACTTCGTATAGGTGTCCAGTTTGATTCCATCTACATCAAAACTGTTAAAGTTCACAAGCCTCTCATCTCTACTGCGTTTATTTAGCTTAAACTCACTTAGACTAAGGTTTGCATCCGAAACCCTGATGGCTATTTCACTATTTATCTCCTTTACATCAACCTTGGCATTAAATCCTAGAACTGCGTTTAAAAGTTTTAAATCATAGACTTCTAGCTCCCTGTTTGCTACCTCATCTATATAAGGTCTATAGTGCGCTATGTCAAAATCCTTACAGTGAGACTCTGTTTGAACATCTAAGACTTTATGGACTATACTCCCTTCTGAAGAACAACGAAGTGCATCGTTTATAAGCATGTTCATACTGTAGCTAAGTGGTTTTTCTCCAGCTAAAGTAATATTTTGAGCATAAAAGTTAAATTCATTAAGACGACTAAAAACGGATGGCTCAATTCCCTCATCTTGAAAGTCGACTGCAATCTTTTCCAGCGAAAGTTCATCTAAAAGCAAATTCCACTCTGGTGAGCTACTGTTTGCATCAAGAGCGACCTCTTCACTCTGATTCACATCTGTAGCTCCCTCAGTTTTTATATACTCTAACCAATCTATCATTCCATTCTTATCGCGTTTAGCTTTAAGAGTGAGGCTCTCAAGGCCTATCTTCTCAAGATGAACACTTTTTTGCATCGGCTTGATTGTCCCACCACTCAAATAAAGAGAATCAAGGTTTAAAACATCTTTATATTTATTT
>JANTGV010000260.1 GCA_024762745.1 Sulfurimonas sp.
ATGAAGAGTTCATAATAAAAAAATAACTATTCTTTAAGAGTTCATCAACGTCAAAATTATCACTACTAATACTTTTTAAAATGTTATCTGCTCTAGCCATGCCTGATAATATATCTATATCATTGATGTCATCAGGGATACCTTTAATTTCATCTAAACAAGATTTTATAGAATCTTGTAAAGTTTTTATCTCAAATTCATCAACATGCTTTTTAAAACGTTCTATAATAACTCTATCATTCAACCTACTATATAATTTTTGCAGTATTTCTAGTGATTCACTTTTCTTAGACATCAAAAATTCCTTAAGTTAAAAATATTTTTAGTTTAGCTAAAATGAACATAAAAAACTAGGATGTTTAAAAAGTATGGCACATGCTCATCAACTTTCTAAAAGACAAGAAGTTCAAATTAGCCAAGCATATAAGGACATTGCTCAACACTTTCAATTCTATGAGCTGAAATCAGGAATAGAATATTTTCCAAACCTACACAAAACTAAAAATCATTCATTTGAAACATTCTCTTATTATGTTCAAAACCACACCTTATTTGAGATCAAAAATTTTGACTTGTTGAGACCTTTTTTAAGAAGTATTCAGGAGTATGATAAAATTTTTAAACTGGAAAATAGATATATGCTTTTTCATAGCTATATACTCTTACATTTTATTCACCAGCATCTATTTTTATTAGCAGTATATGAAGAGGAAAGTTTTAAGGAAAGAACTTTTGCATCTCTCAAAGGTGATCGGATGAAAAACCTAGCTAGGCATAATAAATACAAACGTGATATTTTTAGATATGACACCCTGTATAAAGGTGATAAACTCATTCATAGTTATATTTCCCGTTTATATTTTTTACACCCAACAGCTATGGAGATGTTTATGAATATGAACACACTAATCCCCCAGCATCAATGTAAGGAATTACAGGCAGATACAAAAGAGAATAAGATGATAAAACAACTTTTGAAATACTACGGTTCCACCAATATCACTTCATCAAGTGTAATTTTAAAAAGTCTGATGCTTGTAATAGCTTCTTATCTCAAATTCAAAATGAAAATGAAACACAAAAACATTCAGAACAGTTTGGAGAAGCTCTTTTATGATTTTATCTATCCCTATTCTGATGAAGAATATTATTTTCCTATTCCCACAATCCGAAATCATATATTCAATAATGTTTATATCAAAGGACGACTGGATATGCAACCCCTCTTTGGCAGCAGTGAAAAAGGTTTAGATAATGTATCTGATATTCAAAAGCTTGATTGGCTTTTTGAAGATGCCGCAAAAGAGTTTGGTATCTCACTAGAAATTCCTATAGATGGCGATACCCACCCTATAAGAAACCCTCTTTCTATCTATCTTTCAAATAAACCCATAGAATTATTACAGCAAACGCGGTAAAAATTCGACACTATTACACCTTTCATTTTTATAAACTTCTTTCGTCAGACAATTTACAACTAAAACGTTTTAGCACATTAAACGAAAGGAGACTTTCACATGCTAATTTTAAAAGCAAAGCTCTTAAACATCTACAAATCTAATGACTATACAGATAAAGAGAGTGGTGAAACAACACTTGGAAAAGTCAAGCTCCAGCTTTTGTCTATAAAAAAGATGAAAGATGGCAGTGACAAACAAGAGTTGATAGATATCTCTATACCTGCTGAGAAGCTGAACTTGTATAAAGACAAGGTTGGTCAAGTGGTGAGTGTAGATGTAGGTCTTATCGCTAGAAGTTACACCCTATACGGTCTGTAACATCAGCGATGGAAGTCATGTGGCTACCTCTTTGAGCTTGTCGAAAAGAGAGAGACATATGACTTACAGCGGTGCTGTTCACTGATCAGACAGTTTTGCCCTTCGGCAAAATGCTGTCATGTGAACAGTCAATCAATAATCAATATGTGAGGGGGTCTTAGTAACACCCCCTCACTAACATAAAATATAAGGAATTAATCATGAAAAAAATTAAAAATATCTCTTTTAGAGAGACAAAGGCTTTACGATGGAAAATAACAATATAGATGAAGTTGCACTAGTATCAGGAATCGATGCCTTATATTACTTTGCAGATTCACACCCACACTATGACAACTTCTATCTAGAACTCTTAACACAGATAGAGTTTCAAAAGGATAGGTTTAAAGCTTATGACTATCAATACAACGACAAAGATATCATCGTTAAAATCAGAGATACTGATTTTCTCTTTACAGGTGTCAGTAGAGATGGGTATCACTCTTTTAACAGTGAGTATGTCAGACTCTCATTTAAAGACCCTGAGAAGAATAAGAATTTAAAAGATATCAAGATACAGCTCAATGCAAGGGGTATCTATACCATAGGGTTAAAATCACTCATTGCCTATGTCAATGAGACTCTTTTAGAGGGTTTAACACTAGGAAAATTTCCTATCACCCGTATAGACTTAAATGCCTTTATCAATCACTCTTTTTCTTTTATCACAAGGGATATGATTGTCTCTAAAAAGAAAACCTACTCGGAGATTATCAAAGAGGTAGGGAACATTAGAGAGAAAGAGACTATCTACATAGGCAAGAAACCATTTTTACTCCGTATTTATAATAAGAGTAGAGAGTTACAAGGCAGTCATAAAAACGAGATGATGCTCAATTACTTTGGTATACATGGTTTAGATATCCAAAAGCCTATATGGAATATTGAGTTTGAGTTAAGCCGTGAATTTTTAAAAGCCTATGGTATTACAGAAGTATATCAAGCATTAGAGAGAGGGGGACTACTATTTAGATACTGTATGCAACAGATTCGCCTTATCGATCTCGACTCTATCTCTGATAAAGCACTCAACAGTGCCAATAGAAATAAGGCTT
>JANTGV010000261.1 GCA_024762745.1 Sulfurimonas sp.
TTCAGACTCAAAAAAGTAATGCCTCTATCTTTTGGAGGGTAGAGTATTTTTGTAAAACTCTTTTTTGTTCCCTCAGAAAAACTCTGCATCTTCATTGTTCTTTCATGCCCGGATGAGACCACTTTCATACTCATGGTCATAGAGATATTTTGACCACGCATATTATCATCGAGTTTTTTGATAATATCATCAGCTTCGTTTGCAAGAAGAGAGACCCAAAAGAGTAATAGTACATAAAATATTTTTTTCATCATTAGGACCTTAAAAATCTGTAATAGAACTATTATATCATTTATGATAAAATCTTACTTTAAAAGGTAATTATTATGAATACAAAAGAGTTAGATAAAAAATATGTACTTCCTACTTATGGTCGTGGGGATGTAGAGTTTGTAAGTGGTAAAAACGCAACACTTACAGATGTTGATGGAAAAGAATATATAGATTTTACTTCAGGTATAGGTGTTGTAAGTGTCGGTCATGCAAATGAGAGTGTAAATAGTGCGATTTGTGATCAAATAGCAAAAATAACACATATTTCAAATTTATACAATATAGCACCACAGGCAAACGCAGCAAAAAAAATAGTTGAAGCGAGTGGATATGATATGCAGTGTTTCTTTGGAAACAGTGGTGCAGAAGCAAATGAAGGAGCTATTAAAATTGCTAGAAAATATGGTGAGATTAACGGTGAAATCAAACGCTATAAAATAATAACTCTGCAACACTCTTTTCATGGTCGTACGATAACGACAGTTAAAGCAACAGGACAAGAGTCTATGCATAACTATTTTGGGCCTTTTCCAGATGGTTTTGTTTATGCTGATTCGATGAGTGATATTGAAGGCTTACTTGATACTCATACAGCTGCTGTTATGATAGAACTTGTTCAGGGTGAAGGTGGTGTACAGCCACAAGATAAGGCTGAAGTTCAAGCACTTGCAAAGTTATTAAAATCTAAAAACATTTTACTCATTGTGGATGAAGTTCAAACTGGTGTTTACAGAACAGGTGAGTTTACAGCTTCTCAAATGTATGAGATTGAACCGGACATTATAACTCTGGCAAAAGGTCTTGGAGGTGGTGTACCTATAGGTGTTGTTATGACAAGTCTAAAGGAAGTTTTAGGTGCAGGTGACCACGGTTCTACATTTGGTGGAAACTATCTGAGTTCAACTGCAGCGTGTAGTGTTGTAGACCTTTTAAATGAGTACAAGGAGAGTGGAAAACTGGATGAGCATATAGACTATTTCCAAGAAAAACTTGAAGCGCTTTTTAGTGCAAACAGAAATCTTTTTACTCAAAAGGTTGGAGTAGGTATGATGTGTGGATTACGTTGTAAAAACGCAGAGACTTTGACAAATATTATGAGTAACGCAAAAGATAATGGAGTTATGGTCTTAAAAGCAGGACGTAATACTTTAAGATTTTTACCACCACTGACAATAACAAAAGAGGAAATGAATGAAGGCTTTAAATCTCTTACTGCTGCTGTCTCTGCTCTTAAGTAGTTCTCTTTTAGCAGATGAAAAAAACTCATCTCTTGATGAATATATTTCTGAAATAAAAAAAGAGCAGTTTAAATTTGACTATGAAAAAAATGAGGCTGAGGGTTCTAAGCTTCGTGACTCTTGGATTGCACCGTTAAATATTAACTATTCATACTCAAAAAGTAATCCGTATGAAGATACCATGGGTGAACAGACATCTCATAATACAGCTATAAGAATGGATCAACCAATCTTTCGCAGTGGAGGAATCTATTACGGTATAAAGTATGCGAATGCTTCTAAAAAATACTCTGACTACTCGGTAGATGTTGCAAAACGCAAGATGATTAAAGATGCTATATCTTTTCTTATGCAGATAAAACAGTCAGACTTGAGAATCAAAAGACAAGAGCTGCAAATAAAAAACTCTGAGATTAATTTAGAGCAGAAAAAAGAGCAGTACTTAAGTGGTCAGCTTGACTCCGGATTTCTAGACAATGCGATTATAGAGAGAAACTTTGTTATTCAAAACCTTTATGACATTCAGACAACTAAAGAGAGATTTATATCAAGCTTTAGTACTCTGAGTGATTTAGATTATAAGAGTGTTACTGCTCCACATCTTCAGTTACTCAATAAAGAGCAGTTTTTAAAACATAATATTGTTTTAAAAATGACAGACTCTCAGATAGAAAAAAATAATCAAAACCACAATGTAGTTATTGCGAAGTATCTTCCTGCGATTAGTTTAACGGCCGGATACAACTGGACTAAAAACGAAAACCAACTTTTTCCACAATCAAATGGGCAAAGAGATTATTACGACTATGGGTTTAGAGCGGCTATACCTCTTGATATTAATACTTTTAGAGATATAGAGTCTGCTAAAATTGACTTTTTAAAATCAAAAGTGACAAGAGAAGATACTATGATTCAACTTGATGCTCTCTTTACACAAGTTCTGCAGAATATAGAGAATTTAGAGAAGAAGAAGCGTTTAAGTGTTGAGAATAGAGAGATATACTCTAAACTTTTACAAGATACCCAAGATTTGTATAGTGCTGGATATAAGACTGAGTATGATGTAGAGCTCTTAAGTAATTCCGTACAAATCTCTGAACTTGATTCTGAAATATATGAGATAGATAAACAGTTAGAGTTATTAACACTTTATGAGATGTATGTGAATGATGGGAAGTAACCTTGGTATTTAGTAAATATATGACAGATTGGTTGTATGGTGATAATGGTTACTATGCAACTTATAAAAATATAGGTAAAAGCGGTGATTTTTATACCGCTGTAAGTACAAGTAAGTTTTTTGGTGGTAGTGTTGCCAAGCATATAATCTCTTTAGTTGATGAGGGTTTTTTAAATG
>JANTGV010000262.1 GCA_024762745.1 Sulfurimonas sp.
TGAACTGCTCCAGGCTGTCGGTTATTTTAGTGGTGTAGCACTGAGACGACTTTTTGAAGGGAGATAAGAATGGAGAAAACTTATGATATTCCACTTCATGATATTAAACCGCTTTTAGAAGTCGAGGAGTATTCACTCTACTATCTTTTAGGTGCAACAGCTATTGTTGCGTTTTTACTTCTTGCTATTATTTTCTTAATAGTAAAGTGGTTTAAAAATAGGAATGCATTTAATATACGTAAAGAGCACTACAGACTCTTAAACGCAGTGGATTTGAGTGATGCGAAAAGAGCCGCATACGATATAACTTTTTATGGAAGTAGTTTTAGTGGTGATAGTCCTAGACATGGTGAGATGTATAAGAACTTAACCGATAGACTGGAACCTTATAAGTACAAAAAGAGTGTTGATGCTATGGATAGTGAGGTTATCGCTTATATTGATCTATATAGAGGCATGATTGATGTTTGAGATCTTTGATGGTCTGTATTTTGAACTACCAAAACTAGTTTTTGTAATCTTTTTTTTCATCGCCTGTGAGACTCTTTGTAAGATGAAATTGCCATCTATATACTTTCCACATGCAAATCAGTTCATGAATAGTTCTGTATCAGCTTCAAAAACACTTTTTTTACTGAAGTGGCTTGGAATTGTGATGATGATTTTAGCACTGATGTCACCTGTTAAAGATGAACCCTATGAGTTAGAGCCAAAAAATGGTCATGAGATAGCTATGATACTTGATTCTTCACAATCAATGGCTGCAAAAGGTTTTGATACATCAAATCCAAATTTAAATAGGTTTGATGTTGTAAAGTCGATAGTGAGTGATTTTGTCGAGCAGAGAAAAAATGACAACATCGGTCTTGTGGTTTTTGGAGCTTACTCTTTCATTGCTTCTCCACTTACATATGATGAACATATTTTAAATCGTATAGTTTCTCAGCTCCAAATTGGAATGGCCGGAAAATATACTGCACTCTATGAGTCTTTGGCACAAGGTGTTAATCTTCTAAAAATGAGTGAGTCAGATTCAAAGGTTGCTATTCTCTTAACAGATGGCTTTAGTACAGTCGGTGTTGACAAGATTCCTTTAGATGTTGCACTTGACATGGCTAAAAAAGAGGGTATTAAAGTCTATCCTATCGGAATTGGTATGCCAAATGAATATAACCGTAAAGTACTTGTTCAAATAGCTGAGGAGACAGGTGGAGTTGCGTTTGGAGCTTCTAGCGCAGCCGAGCTTATAGGGGTGTATAAAAAGATAGACGAACTTGAAAAATCAGAGATTAAAAATGAGACATTTACATATCTTAAGTACTATTATGTTTACCCGCTCTTTATAGCTCTTATCGCTTTGATGCTCTATATTTATCTTAGAAATAAGAGAGGCTATAACTAATGACTTTTTTACACCCTGAGTTTTTATACTACATGTTACCGCCACTGTTTATTCTCTTTGGACTTCTACTGACTCAAAAAGAGTCTGAGGCGACATTTTTTAGTGATGAGGTGATGAGTAAACTAAGAGTAAGTGCAAATACTTTAACTCTAAAAGCAAGAAACGCACTCTTTATGCTGATAGGTTTTTTAATAATAGTTGCACTTGCAGGTCCTGTAATAAAAGAGGGAACTGTTGAAATCAAAGCAAAGAGTGCAGATATTATGATAGCCCTTGATATATCAGACTCGATGCTAGCTACAGATGTTTACCCTAACCGTTTAAAACTTGCAAAAGAGAAAGCGATGGGGTTACTTAAAAGTGCTCCAAATGAGAGAATAGGAGTCATTGCGTTTGCTAAGAACTCTTACCTTGTCTCTCCTCTTAGTTTTGACCACAGTGCAGTTGGTTTTTTACTGCGTCAGCTTGATACGACATCGATTACTGAAAAGGGAACTGATATGCTCTCTATGCTTGAAGTAGTTGATAGAAGTGTGAAAAAAGAGTCTAAAAAATACCTTCTAATTCTTAGTGATGGCGGAGACAAGTCTGACTTTTCAAAAGAGATAGCTTATGCCAAAGAGAAAAATATAGCTGTTTTTGTTCTAGGAGTCGGAACACTCAAAGGTGCACCGATAAAACAGAAAAATGGTGAATTTATAAAGCATAATGGAGAAATAATTGTTTCAAAGCTTAATGAAAATATTTCTAAGTTAGCAACAAAAAGCGGTGGTGTCTATATAGAGAGTGTAAAATCAGACAGAGATATCAAAGCGATGCTTAGTGAAATAGAAAAAAATAGTGAACAAAAAGAGCTAAAATCTCAGGAGATTGCACGCTTTATTCCTCTGTTCTACTTTCCTTTAGGTTTGGCACTTATTATTTTACTTATTGCTACAAGCTCTATGAGTAAACGCGAAAAAGTACAGCTACCATCTGCGTTTTTACTCTTTAGTTTTCTTTTTTTAAATCCAAACGCAGAAGCAGGAATGTTGGACTTTTTAGATTTAAAAGAGGCCAAAGAGGCATATGAGAGTGGAGATTATGAGAAGTCTGCAAAACTCTTTGATGAATACTCTAAAGGCTCACATAGTGCAGAGAGTCACTATAACAGTGCAAATTCTTTATATAAACAAGGTAAGTATGATAAAGCAATAGAGGCGTATGAAAAAGCGACTTTTCTTGATGATGAATCAAAGGCTAAAAAATTTGCAAATATTGGAAATTCATATGTTAAACAGATGAAAACTGACTCTTTGGAAAAAGCAGTAGAGTCATATGAAAAGTCTTTGGAGCTACATGAGGACAAAGAGACAAGAGAGAATTTAGAAGCAGTAAAAAAAGCTATAGAAGAGCAAAAAAAACAAGAAGAGAAGCAAGAGGATAAAAACAAAGAGAAAGACTCAAAAGATGATAAAGAG
>JANTGV010000263.1 GCA_024762745.1 Sulfurimonas sp.
ATGTAATAAACTTCAATCAAAAGAAGCAAAAAATAGCCCTTGATATATTTTTAGCAAATAAAAAACTCATAGATGAGTGCGATATAGTCATAGCGAATCTAAACTCTTTTCGTGGAAAGGAGGAAGATAGCGGGACTGTATGGGAGTGTGGTTATGCATATGCCAAGGGTAAAAAAGTGTATGGGTATATGGATAGCAAACGTGACTATATAGAACAGTTTTCTAAGAAAAAAAAGGAAAATGGAGTTTTTTGGGATGAAGAAGATAGATTTATAGAAGATTTTAACCATCCTATAAATCTCATGATAGCCTGTTCAACTACTGAGATAGTTGAGGGTGGCTTTGAAGATGTACTAAAACTGATTTCTAAATAGATTAAGACTAGTTAACTTTAAATAGTCCTAGTTGTTCATTTAATGCGTTTGCACTCTCTTGTACCTTGATAACTTTCATTGAAATATCTTCGAGAGATGTTTTGTTTTGCATTGAGATTTTGTTTACATCATCTATGTTTTTGATAATATTTTCAGTACCGTGAGCTAAATCATCTGATTTTATTTGAGAATTTTTTGCAATAACAGATGCTTCTTGTATATGTTTTGAACTATCTGACATCTTCTCTTGAACACTGCTAGCCTGAGAAACAAGCATAGAGATAGATTTTGCATTTATATCCATCTGCATACTAGAATCACTGATGGATTGAATAATAACACTGATTGTTGCGTTTATCTCTGATAGTGATTTTTGTGTCCTCTCAGCAAGCTTTCTAACTTCATCTGCGACAACAGCGAATCCTCTTCCATGCTCGCCGGCACGTGCGGCTTCTATCGCTGCATTTAGCGCTAGAAGGTTTGTTTGATCCGCAATATCACTTATAACTTCTAATACAGATTTGATATTTTCTGCATCTCTACTTAAGTCTGAAAGTGATACTGCTATTTCATTTTCTTTCTCAGATGCAATGTTAACATTTTCAACTAACTCAGTTATATCATTATGAGCACAAGAGAGGTTTTCTACAGCTAAATCTACTATTTTAGTTGTCTCTTTACTATCTTCAAGAGACTCTTCTAGAACCTGCTGTATATTAACACCTTTCGTAGTAGCTCCTTGCAGTAGCTCTCTTTCATCATTCATTCTGTTATTAATATTGTTTAGGTTACTTGTAACATCTTCAATATCTTTATATGTTTTATGTCCAGAGATCATAACTCCTTGAACCATAGTCTGAACTTTTTCTATAAAACTATTAAAAAAGTGGGATGTTTTTCCAATTTCATCAGCTGACTTTTCAGCTAATCTTTTTGTTAAATCACCTCTGCCGGTAGATATGTCTTTTGAAATTAATGATAATTCATCTATAGGTGAAAGGATTAGAACTTTTATGATTATTATAAGTATTAACAGTATGACAGCACTTGCTGAGAAAAAGATGATTATTAGGGAAACTAGTGCCGAAGATGCTTCATTCGCTGTAGCTTTAACTTCATCTATAGGTTTTGCCAATAAAAACATTCCTATGCTCTTTCCATTACTGTTTTTAATATTTTCATATGTATAAAAATACTCTTCATCAACAACATGTCCAACTTTTTTTAACTCTCCTATGTTGATCAGAGATGCTTTTTGTAAAAATGCTTTATCTGGTTTTTTATTTCCGTGGTCAACATAGTATGAGCCAATAAACAGAGGATCTTTAATGTATTTTGCTGTCTCTAACTTCTCTTTATTTACAAGAATTAACATTTCACGAGTATCTTTGGGGTTTTGCTCTTTATATATTAGAGTATTAAAACGCAAAATAAAATCAACACTTCCAATGTACTCACTCTCCTCATCTTCTGTGTAAATAAGAGGTGCTGTAGAGACCATCATAATCCCACCTCTAGTTACCTCGGCACCTACAAATGGTTCCATCTTTTTTTGAACTATTTGTATGCTGTTTCGCATACCTACATCTGCACCATAAGCTTTTTTGTCCCAAGATTTTACATAGGAAGTAGACATTAAATCAACTATCTGAATCAATGGGTTTTTAAAAGAGTGATTTTTTACAAGAGCCTCTCTGAATTTTAATATCTCATTAAATATTGGTTCCCTCTCTTCATTGTACATGTTTTCAATTACTACACCGTTGTTTGCAATTGAGATAACAATATTTTTAAGAGACTCAAGTTTATTGTTTAAATCTTTAGTGATATTATTTTTTAGCGATGCTTTCTCTTTTGTGTAAATAGTCTCTTCGATAGAGTTTATCTGTGAGTACATTATAAAAGAGAGAAGAACGAATACAATCAAAATTACAGGTATTAGCGCTATAAGAAGTTTGGATAGAAGTGTTAGGTTTTTTACTTTCATATTAAAGGAATTCCTTTTTGATAGTATAATTTTTATTTATACTATCATGATTTTGTAAAATTTATGTTAAATCGATTTTTTTTCTACCATCGATAAAACTAATGGGATGTTTAGTCCATCATTGTTAAAACCCTCATCGTGACAAGCTTCACATTTATCTCCAATAGGACATATATCATTTTCAATAACATCCCTAAGTGTTTTTAAATCATTTTCTTTTATACACTGTGCCAACTCTCCAGCTGTTATGCTGTTGCAAACACAAATCTCTGTATCTAATTCAACCATTCTTTTCTCCCTCTTTCTAATTTATTTTTATTTTAGACAAAAAGAGTTTAAAACTTGTTATAATTTTTCATTATTAAGGTGGAATGGTCTCATATATGCTAAAAAAGATATTTTTTATTTTTGTTGTTTTTGTCGTCTTAATCTCTTTGGCACTGGTATACAATAAAAGTAAAATCAAAGAAGAGAAAATTTATCATATTCTAGACCAG
>JANTGV010000264.1 GCA_024762745.1 Sulfurimonas sp.
GCTGGTTTAGATTTTCTGAAATCCTCTGCTCTTACACTCGCAGGTACTACTGCTAATGCTAGTGCACCTAGTGTTATATTTAAAAATTGTCTTCTTTGCATGATCTTTTCCTTATCTAATTTTAGTTCCTTCTAACAAGAAGGAACATTTCCACTATCGCTTCCATACTCTTTAAAGAAATCAAAGTAGTGTTCAAGGTATTTATCTTTTAAGTCTTTATCTTTTACTTTTGGACAAATTGTTCTAATCTCGTCGGCTATCTTACCATTTGTATTTAACTCTGTCCACTCATCTTGAGTATGTTTACCAGCCATTGCTGCACCACTAATGCTACAAGCTTTTTTTAGCTTTTTCATATAAAGCTTTTTACCTTTATTAACATCCGCAGATGCAACTGTTGAACCTACCGCTACTACCAGCATACTTGCCAAAACTGTTTTTAATAAATTATTCATAACTTTCTCCTTATTTCTGTGCTTCAATAAATTTTGCAACATCTTCAATCTGCGTGTCAGTCAAAGAGGCTACTTGACCTTTCATTAAACCTTTCATAGCTCCACCATAAGAACCATCCTGGTAGCCTTTTAAAGCTGCTACTATTTTTTCAGCATTCCAACCTTTAATAACAGCTGATTTTCCTAGAGCTTTTTTTTCACCAGTTACACCATGACATGCAGTACACTTTTTGTATACAGCTGCGCCATCTGCTGCTGCTACCGTTAAAGAACCTACTACAGCTAAACCTAATAAAACTTTTTGAATCGTTTTCATCTTACTCTCCTTAATTTTTATTACAAGAGCAGTATATGAAATAATTGTGGAGTGATTGTGGAATTTACCAGGAGATAGAAACCTCTGTCCATTCACCATGTGTTGATTGAATATTTATATCTAATTTATACTCAGTACAGATCATTTTTACAATATTAAGACCAATACCAAAACCGCCAACACTTGTGTCAAATCTTGCATACCTATCAAACATTGAATCTATATGCTCTTGCTCGATTCCTCTTCCCGTATCTTTTATTGTAAGTCTGTTTCTCTCTAATGTGATGTAGATTGTTCCATTCATCTTGTTGTACTTGATTGCGTTTGAGAGGATATTGTCTATAAGCTTTGTGACTTTTTTGTTGTCAATATCAAGTATGACATTTGAATCTAAACGAGCTATAACTTCTATTTTTTTCATATTTGAAAGAGTTGAAAAGTATTCAACTCTCTGTTCTATAAGTGATTTTAGATCTATATGCTCATTATTTGACAGGATTTTATTATTTAAAATCAAATAGGTTAAATCGTCATATATATTAGATATGGTTTTTGCTCCTATATCTATTCTGCTAATACTCTTTAGAAGTTGTTTCTCTTTTATATTTTCTGTGTCAATAAGTTCAATATTTGTCATTATTGTACTAACTGGTGTATTTAACTCATGGGTAGTATCTTTAATAAACCTATCTAGAAGGTGTAGAGCATCTTTCATAGGCTTTAAAAAGAGGTTAAGGATAAAATAACCGAGAATAAGCATAAATACGAAAAAGATAGAGCCATAGATTAGAATTGTTTTGATAGTTTCATGAAACCATGCTTTATCTTCCATAATCTCTACTACAATATACTGTGTATTTAAATAGTACATCTGCGGTTGTGTTACGTATCTTATTATCTTATTATTTGTATATGTTAAATCTGTTAATAGATTTTTAGGATTTGAGAGTGTTGAATATATAAGTTTATAATCCTCTCCATATAGCGAGGTTTTAAACTTGTTATCGATTGGATAGAGTAAAGTATCTGTTTTATCGTTATGTAACTCTTCTAAAGAGACCAAAAACTCATCTGCATATTGGTTAAGAGCTATTGTCCTTTGGCTTATAGCCAACTCTTTTTGTAAAGTGTAGTATAGTGATATTGTTAAACCTAAAATAATGAGTGTAAAAAAAACATACAGAGATAAAAACCTGTAGAGTGTTTTCTTTTCACTTTGTGGTAAATCTATATCCAAGCTTTTTAATACTGACAATTTTCTCTTTCCCTAAATATTTTCGTAAGTTTTTGATGTATGTCCGTAGAGCACTTTCACTAATCTCTTCATTATACTCCCAAAGTGTAGCATATATAGTCTCATGAGTGACAAGAGTATCTTTGTTTTGCATAAAGAGTTTTAAAAGTTTAGCGTCTTTGTTGTTTAGCTGTATATCTTTACCCTCTATGGTGAGTATATCACTCTGTGTGTTGTAGAATGTATTGTTATCAAGTTGTACTTTCTCACTTTCATTATGAAAAAAATCTCTTTTTAAAATTGTTTCAACTCTTAGTTTAAGCTCTTTAAGTGCAAAAGGCTTTCGTATGTAATCATCACAACCACTATCATACCCATTTTCTAAGTCATTCATTGCGTTTAAAGAGGTAATAAAAATAGCAGGTGTAGATACCCCTTGTTCTCTTAAACTCTTAAGTATTTCAAAACCATTAATATCGGGAACATTTACATCAAGGAGTAAGAGGTCAAAACTGTTTTCATAAATAGTATCAAGTGCACTATTACCATCATAAACAGCTGTAATGAGGTAATCCAAATCCTCAAAGTAATCAACAATAGTTTCACTCAAAGCAATATCATCTTCAAGAAGCAGCAGTCTTTTTTTCATAAATTATTATATCCTAGAAACTATTAAGAGAGTTTTTTTAGCAAGATAATAGATTTTTTAATCTCATCTCTTAGTATCTGTATATCTAACTCTTTTATATTTTTGGCATATTTATAAGTGTGGTAAATATCGTTGAGTTCTGAGAAAGATATATTGAGACTTTTCTGAGCTCTTTGAAGAAATGCCTGCATAGTT
>JANTGV010000265.1 GCA_024762745.1 Sulfurimonas sp.
TTGATATGAACTCACCAGAGTTTATCGAAAGAATGGAAAAGACTGTTAAGTTTACAGACAAGGTTGTTGAACAATTTGGCTGGGAATACAACCCTCAAGAAGAGATTAATGAAGGTGTACAGATGGGTCTTGCTCGTAACAAGATGATGTACAACAAACTTTTTTGCCCATGTTTTATGGTTGAAGAGGTTGATGGAAAACCTCAGTCAGTTGATAACAGAACTTGTCCATGTACCCCTGCAATTGAAAAAGAGATTCCTGAAGATGGAAAATGCCACTGTGGTATCTTCTGTTCACCAGAGTTCGCTGCTAAGCAGAGAATCGAGCTTGGAATGGAAGAAGCTGTTCATACTCACTCTCGTGGACTAACAAAAGAGGAGTGTACACAACTTGTCAATCAAGCTGAGATAGATGGTGATGAACTTGTTGCACTATTAGAAGCACGTGAGCTCAACATGGTTGATTTTACACTTGTTGATGTTCGTGAACATATGGAGTGGCAGATGGGTCATATCAAAGGTGCTGATGTACTTGTACCAACAAGTTCTTTCTTTCAGACTTGGGATGAAGCAAAACTAAATAAAGATGATAATATCATTCTTTACTGTCATGTTGGTAGCCGTTCAGCACACGTTGCAAGAATTTTAGGTGATATGGGATACTCAAAAATTGGAAACTTAACACATGGTATAGTTTCTTACGGTGGAGAAAAAGAGAGATAATGAAAGTACTTTTAATTAAAGATGTAAAAAGCCTTGGAAAAGCTGGTGAAGTTAAAGAGGTGAAAGATGGTTATGGTAAAAACTTTTTAATTGGAAAAGGTTTTGCTAAACATGCAACTGATGAGATTATTGCTCAACATAAGGCTGATGAGGCACAAAAAGCAGCTGACCTAGCAGACGAGATTGCAACACTTAAAGCTATGGCTGTGAAACTGGATAAAGTTGAAATAATCATCACTAAAAAACTTGGACAAAATGGACACCTTTTCGGTGCTATTACAAAAGATGAAATTGCTCATGCTCTGCAAGAGCAGCACTCTATTGAAATAGATAAAAAGCATATTACTGACAAAGTTGCTATTAAAAGTGTCGGTGAGCACGACCTTGATCTAAAACTTGGACATGCAATCCATGCTACACTTCATGTGGATGTTCAAGGAGAGTAATTAAAAAATGAAAGTTTTTTTCTCGCCGCAGGGCGTAGCTTTAGTGAGGGGAATTTTACAAAGAATTCACTTCTTTGTAAAAGGAGAATGTAGTGTTTGACGCTACCACAATACTTGCTTATAAAGGCAAGAACAAAGCCGTAATAGGCGGTGATGGTCAAGTTACTTTTGGAGACTCTATTCTAAAAGGAAACGCAACGAAAATTCGTACACTTCATAATGGTAAAATCCTTGCAGGTTTTGCAGGAAGTACCGCTGATGCCTTTAACCTTTTTGATATGTTTGAAGATTTTTTAGAAGATAAAAAAGGGGATATACTCAAATCAGTTATTGAGTTCTCAAAAGCTTGGAGAAAGGACAAAGTACTTCGCCGTTTAGAAGCGATGATGATTGTTTTAAACAATGATCATATTTTTATTCTCACAGGAAATGGCGATGTTGTTGAACCTGAAGATGGAGAGATTGCTTCCATAGGAAGTGGTGGAAACTATGCAATCTCGGCAGCACGAGCCTTAAAGAAACATGCTTCTCTTGATGAAGAAGAACTTGTAAAAGAGAGCCTTGCTGTTGCAGCTGATTTATGTGTTTATACAAACCACTCTATTAAAACTTTAACACTTAAAGGTGATAAATAATGAATATGACGCCAAAAGAGATAGTTTCATATTTAGATAAATTTGTCATCTCTCAAAAAGATGCAAAAAAGACAATAGCTCTAGCACTCCGTACGCGCTACAGAAGAATGCAGTTAACTCCAGAACTTCAAAATGAGATTATGCCAAAAAATATTTTAATGATAGGTTCTACCGGTGTTGGTAAGACTGAAATCTCTCGTCGTTTAGCAAAAATGATGAAGGTGCCATTTATTAAAGTAGAAGCTTCAAAGTACACAGAAGTAGGCTTCGTAGGCCGTGATGTAGAGTCAATGGTACGTGATTTGGTTGTTAATTCAATCTCAATTGTAAAAGCGGAAAAAGAGGAAGAGAACAGAGATAAAATAGAAAATTATGTTCTCAATAAAATAGTTGAAAAACTACTCCCTCCTCTTCCTGAATCTGCAAGTGAGTCTAAAAAAGATGACTATCAGAGACTTCTTGAAGCTATGGAAAAACGTGTAGAATCAGGTGATATGGATGATAAAACAATTGAACTTGAATTTGACAAAATCAATGTAGAGTTTAATGATACAAACCTGCCTCCGGAAATGGCAAAAGTTCAAGAGAGCTTTTCTAAAATATTTTCTACTATTAATAAAGAAGATAACAAGAAAGAAGTAACTGTAAAGGATGCAAAATCCATCTTAAAACTTGAGGCTAGCAATAAGCTTCTTGATGTAACAAATATTAACGCTATTGCTCTTGAACGTGCACAAAATGGCGGAATAATATTTTTAGATGAGATAGATAAAATTGCATTAAGTGAAAAATCGCAGGGTAGAAATGATCCAAGTAAAGAAGGCGTCCAACGTGACCTTCTTCCAATAGTCGAAGGTAGCAGTGTAACAACAAAGTATGGTGTTATAGAGACTGACCATATACTTTTTATTGCAGCGGGTGCTTTCCATGTTAGTAAGCCAAGCGATTTAATCCCTGAACTGCAAGGTAGATTCCCTCTTCGTGTAGAGTTAGAATCACTAACAGAGGAAACCCTCTATCAGATACTAAC
>JANTGV010000266.1 GCA_024762745.1 Sulfurimonas sp.
TACTGTTTTTTTAACAGTTCTGAAAAATTTAGCGATCTCTACCATAGCACCAGGAAGTTTATCTGGCCCCATAAATAAAATGGCGACAACAGCGATAATCAGTATTTCAGTAAAACCCATACCAAACATATTTAGCCTTCAAAATTTATAATTAGTTCGTGATTTTATCTAAATTAACTTCAAGAAGATATAAAAAGTGTAATCTCGTCAGCTAAAAGATAGTCATTGTTGTAAAATACATCAGCTCTTTTTTCAAGTTTTTTCTCTTGAACTAATATCTGAGCTTGTTTTAACTCTTGAGTGTTAAAAACTTGAGAGTGAACACCTATACAGGAGCGAAAACCTAAAAATATCTGTTCTATACGTCTATCTTCTTCGTCTAAGGATTCAATTCTGATTTGAGTAGGGTTGTTTATATACTCCTCAATCACAGTTAGTGGATAAAGTCTTTGGAACCCAAGTTTTCCAACCGCTCCACTTCCAACTCCCATGTAATCTTTGTATTTCCAATATCCTAGATTATGAGTTGAATTGTACGTTCCAAAGTTACTGATTTCATACTGTTTAAAACCTTTTGAACCTATAGTTTCAAATATCCAATTAGTTAGGGATAACTCCTCAACACTCATCTGGGGTTTTTTCTCAAATGCTGTTCCATCCTCTATAGTAAGGGCGTAGGCACTTATATGGTTTATAGGTAAGTTAAACGCAGTGTTTATATCATTTTCAAGTAGCTCTTTTGTATCACCTAAAGTTGCATATATTAAGTCAAGTGAAATATTTTTATAACCAACTTGAGCTGCGTTCAGAACTGCATTTTCAGCTTGTTGGGGAGTATGAGCACGATTAAGTAATTTGAGTTTTTCACTATTAAAACTCTGTACTCCAAAACTTATTCTATTGACACCAAGTGCTTTCATTCCACGCAGCCACTCTAAAGTAGCACTGTTTGGATTTGCTTCACTTGTAATTTCTATATTCTCTTTTAGGTATGGTTGAAGCTGTTGAAATATAGGCTTATAGAGTTCTGGTGGAACTGTCGATGGAGTTCCCCCGCCAATGAAAATAGTTTCTATAGAACTCTTTTGTGCATTAAATCGTTTAAGTTCGTGTATGAGTTGTATTTTAAGGGCAGACATATACTCTTCTTTGAGATGAAACTTATCAACATAAGAGTTAAAAGCGCAGTAGGAACACTTTGAGTCGCAAAAGGGAATGTGTATATATAAAAGCATGAACGAAGTATAGCCATATATTTTGTTCTTGAATAGTGCGTTAAGCAGTAAAAATGAAAAAAATTAGTTACAATTATGTTATGACAGTGTTGGGGTGTTGCTTGTGAAAAATATAGATAGAGTTATTAAAACTATTAGAGAGTCTGATTATTTTAATGCTTGGAAAGAGACTCTTCTTAGCCAAGATGCCGTGAGAGAGTGGCAACTATTACTAGAAAATAGAGATTCCCAACTGCTTTACAATGAGCTTGCTGAAAAGTTACACTTAAATAATGTTCCCTATGTTATAGTGAGTGAATATATAGATGAATTCTTTAGACACTGTGAAGTACCTTACGATATTCATGATGTAAAAAATAAAATAGCACAAGCGTATTTAGATAAAAAGTTAATAAATGATAGTGACCTTTTAGAAAAGGAAATAAATAAAAAACTTTCCAAACCTTTAGAATCAAAAAAAGATTTAATAAATGCTCACTTAAGATGGATGCAAAACTTTATAATCACAATAGTCGATAGACCTCAGTACTTTGAATTAGATTCGAGTAAATGTTTCGTTGGAAAATGGGTAATTAAGGAAGATATTAAAAGTTCCCATCCAAAAATATACGAGCTACATAAAAATATTCACTCCATGGCAAGCAGTGCAATGAGAATGTATAAGCGGAAAGATTATGCCTATTTCCTACTTTTATATATAGATATTTTAACGTCTTCATATCAAATTAGGGATTTGATAATGAACCTCTACTTTGCAAAAAGATTATCTTCTATCTATCAAGATCCTCTTACTCACCATGGAAACTATTTTCAGTTAAGAGATGATATCGAACACTTAAAAAATCCAGCTGCACTTCTTTTGCTTAATATTAAAGAGTTTAGTAAAATAAATCTGCTCTATGGTCACGATGTTGGAGACAAGGTAATCATAGAAGTCTTAGAGTTTCTCTCAGAGTCTCAAGATATAACGCAGGTATATAGAATTTATGGAGATGAGTTTGCTCTTTTACTTCCAGTGGAAAATAAAGAAAACATAGCCAAGCAGTTAAAAAAGAGATTAGAAGAGAAAGTCTTTACAATGGAAGAGGAGCAAGAGGGTATAACATACTCTTTTTATGGAAGTATGGTTATAGCCTCAGGTGATACACTTGAGAGATGTGAATATGGCTTAATGGTTTCAAAAGCAAATTATGGACAAATTGTGGATGCAGATACATTCGGAGATGAAGTCTTAAAAAAATATGCTGATAACATTACTATCTCTCAAGAGCTCAGATTAGCATTTATGGATAACAGAATCATACCTTTTTTCCAACCAATCTATGATCTTAAGAGTGGTAAAGTAACCAAGTATGAGGTCCTCATGAGAGTTAGAGATATCCACTTAAATATTTTAACTCCAGACCAATTTTTAGATGTCCTTCAAGATATGTACATCTATCCCGAAGTTACAAAGTTAATTATCAAAAAATCTTTTGAACTTTTTTCAGAAAATGATTTGGAATTTTCTATAAACTTATCATTTGCAGATATTATCAATCTGGATACAGAGGCCTTTATAATAGCAATACTGAAACAGTACCCAGATGTTGCT
>JANTGV010000267.1 GCA_024762745.1 Sulfurimonas sp.
AGAGAAATTTCTATTCACGTTTTGGTGAGATAGATATTATCGCTACAAAAGATGAGACTCTTCACTTCATTGAAGTTAAAAGTGGACTTGATTATGAGTCCGCTATTCAAAACATTACCCCTTTAAAACTTAACAAGTTTATAAAAACCCTAAATGTCTATCTGAAAAAAAATTCTCTTGATGTTTCATATGTCATTGATGCTATTGTAGTGACACCTAAAAGTGTAGAGTTTGTGGAGAATATAACTTTATAGATGATATAATTTCCCAAGATTATAATCAGGAACTTTTATGCAAGCAAAAATATTTTTTGGCTCAAGTGAAGCTACGAAAGAAAACCTAAGTGAGAGAAAAAGCCCCTATGATGGAAAGGTTGTTTCAACTGCTCCTATCTGTGATGAGGCTGATACAAAAAAAGCGCTGAAAATTGCACAGCAGGCGAGTGTCGCGGCAAAAGCTTCAACATTAGCACAGAGATGTAGTTGGCTTTTAGATGTAGCACAAAAACTCAAAGAGAATAAAGAAGATATTGCTAAAACACTTACTGATGAAGTGGGTAAACCTATAACATTTGCAAGAGTTGAAGTTGAGAGATGTATAGAGACTGTAACGCTCTCAGCTGAGACTATGAGAACTATGCATGGCGAGACTATCAACACAGATGCAATGGCTAGCGGTAAAAAAACAACTGCGTTTTTTACTCGTGAGCCTGTAGGTGTTGTTGCAGCTATCACCCCTTTTAACTTTCCGCTTAACCTTGTTGCACATAAGATAGCACCTGCCTTGGTGGCTGGAAACGCAGTAGTGCTTAAGCCAACTCCAGAAGCACCATTAACAGCCTATAAGTTTGCAAAGCTTTTTGTTGAGAGTGAATTTGCCATAAAAGATGCCTTGAGTGTCGTGTATGGTGATGTTGAGGTCGGAAGCACTTTAGTTTCTAGTGATATTCCAAGAGTGCTCTCTTTTACAGGAAGTGTCCCCGTTGGAAATATCATCACTAAAAACGCAGGCATCAAAAAAGTATCCTTAGAACTTGGTGGAAACGCAGCTACATTTATAGATAAGTCTGCTGATTTAGATTTGGCGGCTGAGCGTTGTGCTTTAGGTGCCTTTGTAAATTCTGGTCAGGTATGTATCTCACTTCAGCGTATCTATGTAGATACAGCTGTTTATGATGAGTTTGCAGATAAAATGGCTGAAGCTACAAAAAAACTTGTAGTTGGTTCACCTTATGAGGATGATACTTTTATGGGTCCTCTGATTGATGATGAAGCGGCTGAGCGTGCAATGGGCTGGGTTGAGTCAGCTATAGAAGAGGGTGCAAAAGCACTACTTCCTCCCCACAGGGATGGACGAATGTTTAATCCTTGTGTAATGGCAGATGTCACTGATGATATGGCTATAGTGTGTGAAGAGGTTTTTGCACCAATAGTCTCTCTTGTAAAAGTGGATGACTTTGATGATGCAGCACCTCGTATGAATAACTCACCTTATGGTCTGCAGTTTTCAGTTTTTACAAATGATTTGAAACTTACACAGCGTGCTATCGCTGAGTTAGATGCTGGCGGAATTGTTATAAACGATATGCCTACACTGCGTTTTGATATCCAGCCTTATGGCGGTGTGAAACTGAGTGGGGTAGGGCGTGAAGGTCCTCATTTTGCCATTGAAGAGATGACAGAGATTAAAAGTGTAGTAATCTGTTAAGGGTTAAAAGAGGAAGAGGCATGTTAATTCGATTTATCTATATAGTTTTATTAGGAAGTTTTTTTACGTTTTTACATGCAGATGAGCAGAGTGCTCCGGCAAATATATTTGCATCTGCAAATAATAAGTTTGTCTTACCGGTGTTTATAGAAAATTTTTATAGAAAGTATCCTGATGCAAGAGTCGTCGTGCAGTATGGTGCAAGCGGTGATCTTGCCAGATCGATTTTAAACAGTGTGAACTACGATGTTTTTCTTTCAGCGGATATGAAATACCCCCAAAAGATTTATGCTGCTAAAAAAGCGCTCAAACCTCCAGTTGAGTATACAAGAGGTTCTTTGATTCTTTTTGTTCCACCTGACAGTGCCTTTAAACACAAAAAGTTAAAAGTTTTAAATAATAAAAATATTAAACATATAACTATTGCAAATAAAAAAACAGCTCCTTATGGCAAGGCAACTATTGAGGTGCTTAAAAATGCAAAACTCTTAGGCTCGCTTAGAAATAAAATAAGGTATTCAACAGATATATCAACAGTTATTACTAATGTTATATGGTACGATGATGCTGGGTTTTTGTCTAAATCAGCAGTACGTTCGCTACCCATTTCATACCGCAAAGAAGGGGTTCATTGGATAGAAGTTGATGAGAGCTTATACAAGCCTATTGTTCAAGGGTATGTAGTTTCAAAAGAGGGAGCTAAAAATATCAATGTAGTAAAATTTTTAGAGTATATGCATTCAGATGAGGGTCGCATGATATATAAAGAGTATGGATATAAGTAAAAAATGCAAACATTGAGAAAGAGACTACTTTTATTTTTAGCACTTCTGCTCTTTTATTTTGGAGTGTTTACCTTAATTGAATCCTATAAGGAGAGCCGTGTTAAAGAGATGCTCAGTGAACAGGCAAAATATCTTCAGATTAGTTATAACCAAGGTGTAGATAGATTTAATGTGATTAGTAAAAATATTTATCTTTCTATACAAAATGATAAAAAATTAATAAATTTAGTAGCCAATACAAACGATGATAACCTTAATGAGAATTATAAAACAATTTTTGCACATCTAGAGGATGAGTATCATAGGTTGACACTCTCTGGAGTTATGGGTTTAATG
>JANTGV010000268.1 GCA_024762745.1 Sulfurimonas sp.
ACAATTTCCAAAAGAATTTGGATTTAATTTTACAGATATAGAAAAAGATGAACAGGTTGTAAATAGCTATTGGTTTCATATGCTCGTGAACGATAGAGTAAAAATTTGATTGACTTTGTAGAATCCCAAACCGTAGAATTTAAACAGATATGGAAAGATGAATATCTTAAAACTATTTGTGCTTTGTCCAATACTGATGGTGGAGAGTTTTATATCGGGATAAGTGATGATGGGAAAGTAGTTGGAGTTGAGAGGATAGAATCATACCTTGAAAGCTTACTAAATAAAATAAACAATCGATTAGGACTTCTGGTTGATATATCAATAGAGCGATTGAAACAAAAATATGTTATCAAGATTACTATAGAAAAAACATATGCACCTGTCTCATATAATGGAAAATTTTACAAAAGAAGTGGAAGCAACACAATTGAACTAAATGGAACTAATCTCACAAACTTTTTACTTAAACGATATGGTAAAACTTGGGATGATATAGCAGTAGAAAAGTTTACGATAGATGAAATAAACCTAGAAACTATAGAAAAGTTTAAAATGTGGACTAAGAAAAGAGCTCCTTTTATAGAAAAAGAGGAAAATTTAAAAATATTACTTGAGAGACTCAATCTATACGATGGAAAATACCTAAAAAGAGCAGCTGTTCTTCTTTTTGGTAAAAATCCTCAAAAGTATTTTATACAATCACACTCCAAGATAGGTAAGTTTTTAAGTGATAGTGAGCTTCTAACAAGTGACATCATAGAGGGGAACCTTTTTGAGCAATTAGAAAAAATCATAGACATACTAAGAGCCAAATACCTTCATAGCTATATCTCTTATGATGGACTAAATAGAGTGGAAACCTTAGAATACCCCTATGAAGCAGTAAGAGAAGCTGTTATAAATGCTCTTATACATAGGGATTATACAGATACCACGGTTTTACAGATAAGAGTTTACGAGGAAAAGATAGTTTTTTCAAATGGTGCTACTTTATCAACAGAAGTACCTATAGAGAAGTTTAAAGAAAACCATATCTCAAAACCATTTAATCCTATCATAGCAAATATGTTCTACAAAGCAGGGTTTGTTGAGAGTTGGGGTAAAGGAACCAACAATATGGTAGATGATTGCCTGAAAATGGGACTTGTAGAACCTGAATATAATTATACTTTTGCATCGGTTCAAGTTACCTTTTATAAGACTACCCAAAAGACCACAAAAGAGAAAATAGTAGAACTTTTAAGTGAAAATAAAAAATTTACAAGAGAAGATTTAGCACTACAAATAGGTGTTTCAGCAAATGCTATAAAACAACACTTAGCACAGTTGCAGTCTAAAGAACTCATCAAAAGAGTTGGTGGTAGAAAAGATGGATATTGGGAGGTTTTAGATGACAAATAATTTAATTGAATATACGAGGATAATCAAATGACAAATATTATACTTTGCGGTGGTAGCGGCACAAGATTATGGCCAATTAGCCGAACGCTCATGCCAAAACAGTTTGTAAAGCTTTTTGATGACAAATCTCTTTTTCAACTCACAGCTGAGAGAAATAGGAAGTTTTGTGAAAAACTATATATTGTATCTAACACAGAGCAGTATTTTTTAGCGATCGATCAGCTTGAAGATGAGTCAACATTTTTA
The DNA here is from genome assembly GCA_024762745.1 of Sulfurimonas sp. The sequence goes on from JANTGV010000268.1 coordinate 1,651, forward strand.
CTAGAGCCAATAGGTAGAAATACTGCACCTGCAATTGCACTAGCATGCATGGATATAGACCCTGAAGAGATAGTATTGGTCACTCCGTCTGATCATCTCATCAAAAATGAGACGGTATATCAAGAAGTAGTACAGAATGCAAAGAGATTAGCAGAAGATGATAATCTTGTGACATTTGGTATCACACCTGATTATCCAGAGACGGGATTTGGTTATATTGAAGCGAAAGCAGATGATGTTCAAAACTTTAAAGAAAAACCTGATTTAGAAACTGCAAAAATGTATATAGAAAAAGGTAATTATTATTGGAATAGTGGAATGTTCTGCTTTAAAGCAGGAGTCTTTTTAGAAGAACTTAAAAAATATTCACCAGAGATTTACGATACATGTAAAGTTGCATATGAAAACAGTCAACAAATCGCCAATAACCAATTAAGAGTTACACATGAACTTATGAGTGCCATCCCCTCTGATAGTATAGACTATGCAGTGATGGAAAAAAGTGACTGTGTCAAAGTGGTTCCAAGTGATATAGATTGGAGTGATTTGGGAAGTTTTGATGCACTTGCTGATGAATTGCCAAAAGATGAAAGTGGCAATACAAAAAATGCACACCATATCAACATAAACTCTAAAAACAATCTCATTATGACTTATGGAAAGAAAATAGCAACAATAGATATAGATGATCTTATTATTATCGATACGGCTGATGCTCTATTAATTAGTAAAAAAGGCTCTAGTCAAAAGGTCAAAAAAGTAGTTGAAAAGATCAAAGAGACAGATTGTGAGTTGGCAAATATACATAAACTTGCACATCGTCCTTGGGGAACTTATGAAGTTCTACTAGACCATAATAACTATAAGATCAAAAGAATCATCGTAAAACCAGGAAAAAGATTAAGTCTGCAAAAACATTTTCATCGAAATGAACACTGGATCGTAGTGAGCGGGACAGCAACTGTGACTGTCGGCGATAGTATAAAACTTATTCGACCAAATGAGTCAACTTATATAAAGATGGGAGAAATACATAGATTGGAAAACGAAGGTAAAATTCCCGTGGTACTTATCGAAGCGCAAGTTGGGGAGTATACGGGAGAGGATGATATTGTTAGGATTGAAGATGATTTTAAGAGAAATTAAATGAATTTAAAAAAATTAATATTGAATT
>JANTGV010000269.1 GCA_024762745.1 Sulfurimonas sp.
GGATCACCGCTATTTTTTGTGAAATTGATGGGGGACACACTTAGAAATATTGGTTACTATCGTTATGTTACAACAGCTTCACACCTTAGTTCTTCTGAGTTTACTTGGAGTATTGAACTGACATCTGAGTATGCAACAGATCCTTTAGTTTTACAAACAGAACTTAATAAAAGTGGTGCAAATATCATAAATATAGATAGAAATTCTCAGACTGAGTGGACTTATGTCGTGGATATGGGTAACAGTTTTCTTAATCTTATAGAACTTGAAAACTCAGTAGAAGTGAAGTTAAAACGTTCCTTGTATGCACACTGGTTAAATGTCTCAAAAATTAAAAAACTGAAAATATTAAGTTCAAGAAGAAATAACTGGTATCCATATATTGCCTATTATGATGCATCGTTACATCTTTTAAAAGTGATAAAAGAGGATGAGAGGTACAACAAAATTAACTTGGAGATACCTAAAGAGGCAAAGTATATTAAAATATCTGATCTTTACTCTCTTAAAAATGTAAAAGATGCACTGAGACTCTATCCATCGGGCAGCCGTTAAAACTTTCTATTATCTTCTTCTAAATATTTTTCGCTAAAATATCACTAATAATTAAAGAGCCTCTTGCTTAGGAGGTTCAAAACATCAGGAAACAAAATGTTTGACGAAATTCAATTTGATAGAATGAATAGACTTCCAAAATACGTTTTTGCAGAAGTAAATGATCTTAAAATGGCTGAGCGTAGAGCAGGAAAAGATGTAATTGACTTTTCTATGGGAAACCCAGATGGAGATACCCCAGAGCATATTCGCGAGAAATTAGTCGAGTCAGCTCAAAAGACTAAAACACATGGTTACTCGACTTCAAAGGGTATACCTAAGCTTCTGATGGCCATTTCGGATTGGTACAAAAGAAGATATGGCTGTGATTTAGATCCAATGACTGAGTGTGTAGCTACAATGGGTTCAAAAGAGGGATATGCTCACTTAGCATATGCTATAACTAATCCTGGTGATACGGCTGTTGTACCTGATCCAACTTATCCTATTCACGAGTATGCTTTTATATTGGCCGGTGGTAATGTTGCAAAGTTTGGTATCGATTTTGATGAGAATTATAGACTAGATGAAGATAAATTTTTTGATAATTTAATGAAGGTGTTTCAAGAGACATCACCGAGACCAAAATATGTGTTGGTAAATTTTCCGCATAATCCTTCGACTGCAACAGTGACACCGGAGTTTTATGAGAGACTTGTAGCTATGGCAAAACAAGAGAGATTTTATGTGATTTCTGACATTGCTTATGGTGATATAACTTTTGGTGGTTATAAAACACCATCTATTATGAGTGTACCAGGAGCTAAAGATGTTGCAGTTGAGTCTTTTACGCTTTCTAAAAGTTATAATATGGCAGGTTGGCGTGTAGGCTTTTTCGTAGGTAATGAGAGGCTGATAGGCGCACTTCAAAAAATTAAATCTTGGTTAGATTACGGTATGTTCACACCAATTCAGGTAGCAGCTACAGTGGCTTTAAACGGTGACCAGCAGTGCGTTCAAGATATTACAGACAAATACGACCATAGACAGGATGTGCTTATAGAGGCTTTTGCAAGAGCCGGATGGCCAATTGTAAAGAATGAAGCGAGTATGTTCTCTTGGGCAAAGATTCCAGAGTGTGCACAACATTTAGGTTCTTTAGAGTTTTCTAAAAAACTTCTGAGTGAGGCAGGTGTGGCAGTAGCTCCGGGCATCGGTTTTGGACAGCATGGTGAAGGCTGGGTAAGAATTGCACTCATTGAAAATGATAATCGAATCCGTCAGGCAGCAAGAAGTATTAAAGAGTTTCTAAAACAGTTCGAGGACAAAAAATAAGATGATAAAAGTTGGAATAATTGGTGTTGGAACTGTTGGAACTAGTGTAGCTCAAATCTTAAAAGATAATGCTGATGTCATTTCTGCCCGTTCAGGTCAAGATATTGAAGTTAAAAGTGGTGTTGTAAAAAACCTCTCTAAAGATAGAGGATTAGATATCATTATTACTGACAAGGTTGATGATATCTTAAATGACGAAGAGATAGATATTGTCGTTGAATTGATGGGTGGAGTTGAAGAGCCATTTGAAGTGGTTAAACGTGCACTCAAGTCTGGAAAATCTGTTGTTACTGCAAATAAAGCACTCTTGGCATACCATCGTTATGAACTTCAGGATATAGCTCAGGATATTGCGTTTGAGTATGAGGCAGCTGTTGCTGGGGGTATTCCAATTATTACAGCACTTCGTGATGGACTTTCGGCAAACCATATAGAGTCAATGATGGGAATCATGAACGGTACATGTAACTACATGATGACAAAGATGACAAATGAGGGTGTTGATTATGACGATATTCTTAGAGAGTCTCAAGAGTTAGGTTATGCAGAGGCTGATCCTACTTTTGATGTTGGTGGATATGATGCAGCACATAAACTGCTTATTCTTGCTTCAATTGCCTATGGAATTGACGCTAAACCTGAAGATATTTTAATCGAAGGTATTGAGAATATTACTCAAGATGATATAAGGTTTGCAAAAGAGTTTGGGTACGCTATTAAGTTACTTGGAATTGCAAAAAAAGATGCAAACGAAGTTGAACTTCGTGTTCATGCATGTCTCATCAAACAAGAGGAGATGATTGCTAAAATAGAAGGTGTAATGAACGGAATCTCTGTAGTAGGAGATAAAGTTGGGGAGACACTTTACTATGGCCCTGGTGCAGGTGGAGATGCTACAGCATCTGCTGTAGTTGCAAATATTATCGACATTGCAAGAAGTGGTAAAACAGC
>JANTGV010000270.1 GCA_024762745.1 Sulfurimonas sp.
AACTGCAATTTGTGTAGTAGTATCTAACTCCTTTACGCTCGCAAGTGAAATAAGAACAATCTCTATTGAGAGAATAAAGTCAGTAATAATTGCTGACTTTATCTTCGCTTTTTCTGACATCGGCTCTTGGTTCTCGTTCTTCTCGTGAGGGAAGAGATAGCCCCATATACCATGTGCCCCCTCATACGATAAAAAAAGCCCACCTAAGATTAAAATTGGTGTAATCGCTTCTGGAAAGTAGTAACTAAGTAGCAGCATTAAGGGGACAATAATAACTTTATTAACAAGTGAACCTTTTGTTATTGCCCAGATAACCGGAAGCTCACGAGAAGATGAAAACGTAGAAGCCTTCGATGCATTTACTGCCAAATCATCACCCAAAACTCCGGCAGTATTCTTCGCTGCTACTTTTGACGCGGCGGAGACATCATCCATAAGCATTGCAATATCATCTAAGAGTGCAAAAAAACCTGTTGCCATAACTATCCTCTTCTAATTTTATAGTATAATCATACCCAAAAAAGGTTATTTGTGGATTTTAGTTCAATAGAAACATGGGGATACTTGGCAATTGCATTCTTTTCATTCGGAGGTTCTCTATTAATTGTTGCAACTGCAGGGGTATTTGCCTACCTTGGGCACATTAGCCTACCAATTGCACTTACAGTTGCAGCACTTTCTAACTTTTTGGGTGATAACTTTCTCTTTTTTCTTGGAAGATACCATAAAAAAGATATACAAAAATATCTGCTTAAACACCGCCGTAAATTGGCAATTACCAAACTTATTATGAAAAAGTATGGAGTATGGGCAATATTTATCCAAAAATTTATCTATGGTGTAAAAACACTTATCCCAATTATTATGGCTTTAGGAAAGTATGACTTCAAAAAGTTTATCTTCTTTAACTTTTTTGCATCATTTGTTTTTGTATTCTCAATCGGACTAGCCTCATATTTCTCGAGTGAGTTTATAATAGCACTCTTTAATCATATAAAAGAGAGACCATATATTGCACCTATAATCCTATTTGTAGTAGTTGGCACCACATGGTACTATTTGGGTAAACTCGAGAAGAAAAAGAGGTAATCAAACAGGCTGAATACTAAAATCTTCTCTTGTCCTAGTAAGGTTAGGGTTATAAAAAGGATCGCCATTGGTAAGAATAAAATGATGTCTTTTAATAAGTGCCCCTTTCTCCTTTTTAAATCTCTTCATCTTCTCAGGGGTTGTTTCGTAACCTCTTGAGATAGATTCATGATGATAAAGCTCCGCGTAAGGTGTAAAGAGGTTTCTATACCCTTTTTCAATGACTCTTAAGCAAAAATCTACATCATTATAAGCAACTTTAAAGTTAACATCATCCATTCCGTTCACCTCTTGGTAAATACTCTTTTTTACCATCAGACAAGCAGCAGTAACTGCACTCACATTCTGAATAGCATTTAACCTATTAAAGTATCCAGGATTATCTCTTGGATACATCTTATGCGAGTGCCCGGCGTATCCACCTAAACCGATAATAATTCCCGCATGCTGCACCCTGTCATCTGGGTAATAAAGTTTTGCTCCGACACATCCTATCTCTTCTCTTTGCGAATGCTCCAACATCGCCTCTATCCACTCAGGCTCTATAACTTCAATATCGTTATTTAAAAGCAATATATGCTCACCCTTAGCATAGATATTCACAGCATGGTTATTAATATTTGCATAGTTAAATGGAACATTATGTTCATAAAAGCTGACTCTACTATCTTTTGCTTCTAGCTGCTTCATCATCTCAAATGTTTTTGCATCACTACTATTATTACTTATCCCAATTATCTCATAGTTGCGATAGGTACTCTTCTGTAAAATTGAGTTCACACACATATCCAAAAGTTCAGGTTTATCCTTAAAGGGGATAACTATACTCACTAATGGATTATCCTTAATTGTGTAACGGACTCTAAAGTAGTGTGGTAAATTACCATGCTCTACCCAGCCATCAATACCACGTCTTTTGAGTGTCTCTTCCAATACTACGCGACTTCTATCTATCGCTTCTGGTTTTGCTTCGGCATTTGCACTTGTAGAGCTCTCAAGTGTCCTCCAATGATACAACACTTTAGTAATATGTTCGATCTTATCGGTCTGCTCTGTCAATCGTAAAAACAGATCATAATCTTGTGAGCCGTCAAAACGTCTATCAAATTTTCCTACTTTATCAAGCAACGATTTTCTAAAGCAGGATAGATGCGTAATATAGTTATGGGTCAAAAGTAAATCAGGTGAGAAGTCCGGCTTAAAGTGAGGGTTAGAACAAACCCCGTTTGTATCTATAAAATCTTCGTCACTATAGATAAAATCAGCATCAGTCTCGTTTATTCTCTTTGCCATCTCATAGAGAGCATCTGGGGTTATCTCGTCATCATTATCCATCAAGACTATATAATCACCCTCCGCAAGCTCAAGTGCTGCATTTGTTGCCCCCGAGATGTTTAAGTTTTCATCAAGAAAAGTGATTTTAACCTTTGGGTTCTTAATAGAATGAAGATAATCTAAAGTCCCTTTATTGGTACTTTTATCATCAGCAATACAGAGTTCCCAATTGTTATACCACTGTTTCTCTACAGACTCTATCGCATTTTGCAACCATCGGGGATCAACATTGTACACCGGCATTACAATAGAGAAAAGTGGTTTATTGCTAAACTGTTCAATCGACTTCTCTACACTAACAGTAAACTCAGGCTCTATATATCTATAACCTATACGCTCCGGAGTACTCTCTTCCTTTATAGGCTTAGCGAAAGGATTAATTTTTTGTAATAGA
>JANTGV010000271.1 GCA_024762745.1 Sulfurimonas sp.
CGTTCATTAAAGCCATAGCAATTAAAAGAACAGTAACACCTAGAGTAATTCCTAAAAACGCAAGTAGCGCAGATAAAAAAATAAAAGGCTGATCTTTATCAAACCTAAGAAATCTTTTTACCAGATAAGGAACTATAGATGTTTTCAAGAAGCAAACACACCTTTTTTAGGACCACTCTTGCCACAGCACTGCTTATACTTTTTACCACTTCCGCATGGACAAGGGTCATTACGAGCAATTTTTTTCTCAGATGTAAGACTCTCGTCTTGAGTATTTGAGTGATTAAAAACTCTTGCTGCCTCTTTTTGTTTTTTCTCTGCTGCTAACTGTTCTGCAATTTTTGCTGCTTCCTCTTCAGCGGATTCTACTTTAAATTGAATAATTTGTAGAGTCTTGATAGTATTGAACTTGATATCACTAATAAGTTCTCCAAAAAGGTTATAACTCTCTTTTTTGTACTCAACAAGAGGGTCTTTTTGGTTGTATGCACGAAGTCTGATACCTGTTTTCATGTTGTCCATAGCATATAGATGTTCTCTCCATGCGCTATCGAGCTCTTTTAAATAAAACTCTTTTTCTATGTCTCTACGTACATCATCCTCTAAAACACCCATTTTAGTATCATATGACTCTTTTAACATTGAGATTAGTGCTTCATATAACTCATTGTATTCCATTTCAGAAAGAGAGTCTATATTTAAATTAAAGTTGATTTCCTCTTTTAAAAGTTCTTTGACTTTTTTAAGATTAAAGTCTTCTCTTGTTCCACCATCAAATATATCTGATATAGTGAGTATATGCTCGATATATTCAGCTCTGATTTCATCAATTTTTGATCCAATATCATACTCTTTTGAAAAAAGTTGACTTCTGAACTTATAAACGATTTTTCTCTGCTCGTTTGCAACATCATCATACTCGACAATCTGTTTGCGACCTTCATAGTGCATGTTCTCAACTTTTTTCTGTGCTTTTTCTACCGCACGCGTAACCATCTTGGACTCTATAAACTCACCATCTTCAACACCAAGTCTCTCCATAATAGATTTAATTTTGTCTGAACCAAAAATACGAAGAAGGTTGTCCTCTAAAGATAAATAAAACTGTGTTGTACCAGCATCACCCTGACGACCTGAACGCCCACGTAGTTGGTTGTCTATACGACGGTTTTCATGTCTCTCGGTACCTATGATATAAAGACCACCAAGGGCTTTTACTTCGTCATTCACTTTAATATCTACACCACGACCAGCCATATTTGTAGCAATAGTAACAGCACCTTTAGCTCCTGCAGATTTAATAATCTCACCTTCTTGCTCGTGATTCTTAGCATTTAAAACAGTATGGGCAATCTTCTCTTTTTTAAGTACGGAGTGTAGCAACTCAGACTTTTCAATAGATGCTGTACCGATAAGTACAGGTTGACCTGTTTTTGAAAGATTTTTGATTGTCTTTATTACAGCAGAAAACTTCTCCTCTTCTGTTTTATAGATCAAGTCATTTAAATCTTTTCTTGAAATTGGAATATTTGTTGGGATTGAAATAACATCAAGAGAATAGATTTGGGCAAACTCTGTAGCCTCGGTTTCAGCCGTGCCCGTCATACCTGCTAATTTATCATACATTCTAAAGTAGTTCTGAAATGTAATATCTGCAAGAGTTTGTGTCTCCTCTTTTACTTCAACACCCTCTTTAGCCTCTAAAGCTTGGTGTAGACCTTCTGAAAAACGACGACCTTCACTAAGACGTCCTGTAAACTCATCTACGATAACAACCTCACCACTGTTTACAACATAGTCAACGTCTTTTTCAAAAAGATAGTTTGCTTTTAAGGCTTGGTCTAATGCATGAGGTAAAGATGCGTTTTCTGCACTGTAAAGGTTTTCAACATTAAAAAGCTCCTCAGCCTTGGTAATACCCTCTTCTGTAATGAGAACTACTTTGTCTTTCTCATCAACTGTAAAGTGTTCATCTTTTGTAAGCTTAAGAGCTATTGTATTTGCATCTGAGTAGTCTTGCATACTTCTGTTTGTGGGACCAGAGATTATTAATGGAGTTCTTGCTTCATCAATTAAAATAGAGTCAACTTCATCAACAATAACAAAGTTGTGACCACGTTGAGCCATCTGTTCACTAGCATAACTCATATTATCTCTTAAATAATCAAATCCAAACTCATTATTTGTACCATAAGTTATATCACATTCATAGGCAGCTTTTTTTGCTTCAGAATCATGATTGTCTTCCAAGATTGTACCTACACTAAAACCTAAAAAGTTATAGAGTACACCCATCTCTGTAGCATCTCTACTAGCAAGGTAATCATTTACTGTTACTAAATGAACACCTTTTCCAGTCATTGCGTTTAAGACTATAGCAAGTGTTGCAACAAGTGTTTTACCTTCACCCGTCTTCATTTCAGCAATTCTACCTTCGTGTAGAGCCATACCACCAATTAGCTGGACATCAAAGTGTCTCATATTAAGAACTCTTTTTCCAGCCTCTCTTGTAATTGCAAATGAGTCTTCTAGAACTTCATTCAAACTCTTTTCTTCTTTTAAAACACTGTTTTTAAGTTCTGTAAACGCAGCTTGTAGCTCTTCATCACTTAGAGGTTCATATTGACTCTCTAATGCATTTATTCTTTTTACTCTTTTTAAATACTTTTTTAATTCACGATCATTTGATGTACCGAAAATCTTACCCATTAATGCTTTTAGCATTCTATACCTTGTTTAAGTCACTATATAATTTACTATATAGTGACCATTGAAATTGGAAATATTCTACCATATAAATTATTAT
>JANTGV010000272.1 GCA_024762745.1 Sulfurimonas sp.
TATCAAGGATAAGCCAAATTTCAGCTGGAAAACTTTGGAATTTAAAGCTTCGTATCTTTTTTAAAAGCTTGTATCGTGTAGTAGGATCGTACTCTTCTTTTGGAATAGGCTCAGAGATATTATCATCTATCTGGTAGAGATTCTCTATATTGTTCTCATAGAGGGTAAGGTACTTTTCGTTTCCGCTAATGAGCAATTTTTCAAATATTTGCTTTCCCTCTTTAAAGGTAAAAAGAACATGCTGCGCATCTTTATAGTTAACTTCTTGCGTTATGTTGTTGTCTAATCTGTAGACTAGAGTAAAATCAGCAAACAGTAGATATGGCAAAAAGAAAAGAAGAATAAAAGTACGCACTGAATACCCCGTTATGAAATGTAGTTATTCTATCATAATTAAATGTATAAAAAATGTTACAAAGTGAAATAGTAAGCAAAATACCACCAGTAGGGCTTTAGAGGGGCGAATTAATGGAGAAAATAAATTTTAAAAAAAATTGTTTTTATGCTTTGTCTTTGTATACTTTTTTTGGTTTTTGAGCTTTTGGAGTCTATTGAGTTGGGTGAGTTCACTACTTTTGAGCTCTTCAAACTCTTTGGGAGTTAGTGATTGGTCTACTACTGTACGTTTATAGAGTTGCTCTATATACTCAGTTACAAGCCTGGAGTGCTCACTATCTAAACGTATCACATCGAGGTCATCTATCTCTTTTTTTAAGAGCGCGAAGCGGTCTTTATATGTTTGATAATCGGTAGCGTCACTACGAAAGAGCCTAAAGAGGTTTTTAGTGCACTTTGTAAGCAGATTGATATATTTTTGTCGTTTGTACTTCTCTATCTGTTTTGGTGTGTAGCTCTTAATCATCTATCTCGATTACAGTTCCTGGTTTTACACTTCCCCATAGCCAGTCTAGGTCGCTGTTCGTTAGTGCTACACAGCCATCTGTCCAATCTTTAGAGAGTGTATAGTTGTCTCCATGCCCATCGGCATTCCAGTGTGGTTGTCCATGGATTGTAATCATACTTCCAGGGTCAACACCTAAACGTTTTGCTCTCGCTTTATCTTGGGCATTTGGGTAAGAGATTGTCATCGCACGATATTTAACAGGGTGATGACGTTTGTTTAGAATACAGTAACTTCCTACAGGTGTTCGCTTATCGCCTCTTTTTACTTTGTCTCCTTGATGGTCGTTTGCACCTAGTGAGACTGGAAAACTCTTGATAACTTTACCATCTTTATAGATGTACATTTTTCTCTCGCCCTTTTTAACGACAATTTTATCAGCTGCTCTTGCTGCATCATAAACAGCATCTGGCTTATTTTTGTAATCTTCGCTGCTGTAGTGGCCACCTACCACGCCCGAAGGAACTCTAGGTCCACAAGCTGTAAAGCCAAGAGTAATGAGAAGTAGAGAGATATATAGTAAAAGTTTTTTCATATTGTGCCTTTTTATCTAACGGTTGTTTTGATATAAGCGTAATTCTAGCAAAAAGAGTTGAAAAAAAGAGTGTTATACCATGCTTTCGGAGCCGGAAGCACCAAAAACATAGATTAAAGAATGTGTTAATTTATTTCAATAAGAAAGGATGTCGTTATTAAATCCTCTGTGCGTTTAAGGCACATGTAAACTCCATACATGAAGTTTATATATACTTTTTAGAACAGAGGAGAGAGACATAAAGTCTCATCTCGTATAATTATGCGTTTGCAGCAGCTTTTGCAGCTTCTAATGCTTCTTCGTAGTTTGGCTCTTGAGTAATTTCTGGAACAACTTGTTTATAAGTTACTTTTCCATCTTTACCAATTACAAAGATAACTCTTGCAAGTACACCAGCTAATGGACCATCTGCTAAAAGTACACCATAAGCGTTACCAAAATCTTTGTTTCTGAAGTCACTACATACTTTAATGTTTTCGATTCCTGCAGCTCCACACCATCTAGCAGCAGCAAATGGTAAGTCCATAGATACTGTAATTACCTCTACACCGTCAAGGTTTGCAGCTTCTGCATTGAATCTTCTAGTCTCAGCATCGCAAACACCTGTATCTAGTGATGGTACTGCTACTACTAATTGTACTTTACCTTCTCCACCTACTTTTTCATCTTGAAGCATTGGATCACAGTTTACTACTGTTACTTCTGGAGCTGTATCTCCTACATTTACTTCATTACCTGCTAAGTTACAAACGATATCGTTTTTAAATGTTACTGTTGACATTTTCTTTCCTTTAATTATTGTGATAGAGCAATTATAGTTTAAATCGGATAAAATTTGTCTTAATTAAAACCAAAGAGTAAAATAACTTCAAAATAGTGGAAAAAAGAGCTAAATATGTAAAGAATGGTAACATACCATAGAGATTGAGCAGTTTATGTAAGAAGTTGAGCAGTAGAAAACGTAAGTTTTTAAAAATCGGTTAGAGAACAATTCTCTACCGATAGGTTGAAAGAGTAGAGTGATACTACTTTTTCATTTTCTCTGCTTTGTTCTTATCTGATGGGTATAAGAAAACAATTTTTCTAAAGATTGAGATTCTCTCTTTATCATCAACTGCATATGCATTAATTGTTACAGGAATAGATGTATCCTCTTTTGCACCTTTTACTAAAGGTTTTTTAGCTCTTAAAACAATAACTTTTTTTCTTTTGTTTCGCGCCGCAATTTTAAATGGTTCACGTGGTTGTACTATTTCGATATTTGGATTATCCACACTAAAGTAGTACTTATGCGCTTTTGTATCAGTATTTTGGAATAGTCCTAAATAACTGTTCTCAACTGTTCCATCTTTATAGACCTTATAGAGTC
>JANTGV010000273.1 GCA_024762745.1 Sulfurimonas sp.
CGGGAGATGTCAGAGTGGTCGAATGTGCCGGTCTTGAAAACCGGTGAGGGTAACACCTCCGGGGGTTCGAATCCCCCTCTCCCGGCCATCCATTTTTTAATCCCCATATAAGCCCCTAAAATACGAACTTTCAGAGAGTTTTAGAAAATTTCAAAATACACTTTAGTAACCTATTAGTAACCATATTTTTTATTTATGAATTTTTTCAAAATATTCATAGGCTTGATTCAGATTTTGAGAGATTTTTGTGTATAGTTCTGTCTGATCTATGTTCACATCAGGGTGATATTCTCTTTGAAGGTTTCTAAACTTCTTTTTAATACTGGCAAAATCTTCATCAGGACTTACCCCTAAAACTTCGTAATAGCTACTTGAGAAAAATTGCTTATGTTCACTTGGAATATCATCATGGACTTTTACTTCTTCATAACTTTGTTCTTCTCTAGGCTCTTCATAATTTGAGTAGCTTTCTTGGTAACTCTCTTCTTGCTTTTGATGTTTTTGTCTCTGCTCTTGTCTGCTCTTATTTTTTGAGCTTTGTCCAAAGTCTTCATAGTTTCTATATTTTTGCTTTTCATAATAACTATTGCCTGTAGATTTTTGATTTGATTTTTTTCTATTAAAAAATCTATAGGCTTTTATAAAAACATTTCTAGTTTTGTAATAGATAGTTAAAAACGAGTAGTATAGATCAAGTGTACCTCTTCTAAAACTATCTAAGATATCAATGATCCATGCAAAGAAAAATTTGATGTGAGGTAATACAAATCCAATACCTATAAGTCTATCAAAATCCGTTGCTCCTATAATAGCAAAATAAGCTCCAAAACTCACGAAGAGTAGTCTAGGTATGGTTGCCTTAGCAAAATGCGAAATATACCACGCAAAAGCCACTACAGCTATAATTGGTATAAACTGGTTAGAGAGCTGTTCTATTGTTGTCATTTCAGTTTGTAAGCTCTAGGTCTATGTACTCAATATTGGTATCCATTACATTAGAGTTAATCACATAAGCTTTCTCTTTTGCATACCGATTAAATCTAAAGTCTTCAAAGTAAGGCTTAGTATCTAATTTTATTGGCTTTTTGTTTGTCATGATAAAGAGTGCTTCATTGTCTTTCATTGTTCTAATATCTGAAGACTTCATGACAAGTTCTTCTTTTAGATAGAAGTTCCCGTCAATATTGGTTTTTATCTGTTCCCGTGTACCCAAAATTTTAGAAAGCATTTCCGTCGTTGGTAAATCAGCTCCACTAAAAAAGAGTTTTGAAGCAATACCACCATCTAGTATGATTTCAGCATTGGCTTTCCCATATCTATTTTCAAGTTGTTTTATGTTTTGTAAAATGATAGAGACTGATATTTTATATTTTCTTACTGTAGTTATAGTAGTCTCAAAGTTTGGCAAGTTCATATTCCCAAACTCATCTAATAAACAGAATATTGGTAGGTCTTTATTTTTAGGTCTATATTTCATCATTTCACTAAAGAATTGATGATAGAAAATGTTTACTAAAAAGCTGTATTGCTTTTGTTTTTGCTCTGGTATTTTAATATAGAGTACTGATTTTTCTTCTCTAAACTTTTCAAAGTTGATAGTGTGAGAGCTTGTTAGTTTTTCAAGGTTGTCGTTTATCCCTATTGGTGAGAGAGCTACATTAGCTGTACTTACCATTGAAAGAATAGTTTGAGGATTACCTTTGATAAAACCTCTAAACTCATGATAGGTTTTATCGTCTGCAAAACTCTCAACTAAATGATAGAGACTTTCTCCATCACTTCCGTAGTTGTTTATAAGATACCTTAGATTTGCTAGGTTTATATACTTATGATCTCCAACGGATATGAGTAGTTTAATAAGTATAGATATTAAACTCTTTGCTCCTGCTTCCCAAAACTCACTATTATCAGCTCCACCTAAACCGGCTTGTTGTTTTGAGGACTTCACTAGTATTTGAGCTAGTTCATCTATCGAACTAGAATCAGTTGCATAATAAAGTGGATTATAACCTATAGACTCATCCAAATCTTCGGGATTAAGTACATAGATTTTGTAGCCCTGTTTAGCTAAGTATCCACTGGTTTTTTCATAGATTTCACCACTGATATCAGTGATTAACATTGAGTTCTTTTCTTGTGCTAATGTTAAAATATTTGGCACTACATAACTCGTTGTTTTCCCTCCACCTGTTCTTGAAATTAAAGCTAGATGAGTAAAGCTATCATTGAGACTAAGCCTGTGGTTTTGCCCATCTAGTAGTAAGCCTTTATTTGATGATGAGAGTAGTTTGTTTTTGTCATAACTTCCCATTAAACCATCTGATTTAGTGTTGTTAAATACAAATCTAAAAAGTTGACTTATGGGATTAAAAAAATGACTAGTAGATTCTTTTGTATTGGCTATACCAAAGCCCAAAGTTTTAAATATGTGCTTCATTACATGGTACATTATGAATATAAAAAGTAATAGGGCTAAAAGCTGTTCCATATTTTCCTATAAGAGAGTCAAGCCTTGTGTAAGTAGTGACATAATTTCATAAGTTTCACTATCGCACTTTCTAAGACTTGGTCTTGTCCTTTGTTTGTCTTCTGTTTTAGTATGGTACTTAGATTTCTCTTTTAAGTCTCTTCTTTGTTTGTTTTGTTGGTCTCTTAGTTTTCCTAATTTTGGCATAATTTTTCCTTTCTCATCTTGAGCTTTTGAATTCATTCCGTTTTTCAGTTCTTGCTTCTTTTTGTTCATGTCTTTTAAGTGTTTGACTGTATGCTTTATCAAGCCCTAAAGTTTTAAGCCTATATTT
>JANTGV010000274.1 GCA_024762745.1 Sulfurimonas sp.
AAAAATACTTTAAATAGTAAGGATTCATTATGAAAAATGGTTTTAAGAGTCTCAATGTTGCATATGCCCACTGTCCACAGGTTGACCAAAATAAAAGATTTTCAATAATGGTGAGAATAAGTATAATGCTTGATGATGGAGGAGGATGATCCTTTCGTCTGGCAAATAAGATAATTTTGTATCTTGTACTTTTAAAAGACAAGATACAAAGAGAGTCATGTCTATTTTATGTTATTAAAACGCGACTGGTACTCTTCAGGGTGTTTACAAACAGGGCACTCTTTCAGGGCTTTTTTACCATAGTGAATATGCCCACAAACTTCACATATCCATGCTTCCTCATCATTATCACTTACAAACTCAGCCTCAGCTTCAAGTCTTTCTAAAAGCATTTTATACATTTTTTCATGTTCAACTTCAACCCTCCCTATATTGGTAAATAGTTTTTTAGCCTCTTTATGACCCTCTTGCGATGCAATTTCTGCAAAGTCAGGATACATTGTCACATTTTCATAACTCTCACCATCTATAGCAATCTGCAGATTTTCCAAAGTGTTTCCAAAACTATTCTCAGTTCCTGACTCCATTCTGTTTTTAAGTGCAAGTTCTAGTTTAGCATGCTGTTTTTCATTATTTGCAGCTCTTTGAAAATGTTCTGCTATATCTCTATATCCCTCTTTTTGAGCCACTTTTGCGAAATACTCATATTTATTACGTGCCTGAGACTCACCTGCAAATGCTTTCATTAAATTTACCATTGTAAGGTTTTCTGTTATCATCTCCATAGCCTCGCCACAACAGTGAAGTTCTCCACCACCTACACTCTGTACTTCTACTAGATTTCCACATTTATTACATCTGTACGATTCATACTGTCTCATTTTAAACTCCTTTTGTTTAATAGAAAAATTGTACTCCAATAAAACTTAAAGGATAATTATTATCTTTTAATAAATAATAGTCTTATTAAAGTTAAATAATAATTTTTATCCCTTAAACTTATTTAGTGTATAATATCATTATGAATAATTATACTGACATATTGAGACAACATAACTTAAAAGCAACACCGCAGAGATTGGAGATTACCAATGCTCTTTATCAAAACGGTCATATTAGTATTGAGAAGCTTTATGACATAATGCTAAGGAAGTTTAGTTCAATCTCATTAGCAACAATTTATAAAAATATAAACTTGATGCTTGAAGCCTCTTTTATACAAGAGGTAAAAGTGCCAAATGAAAAGTCAGTATATGAACTAACAAAAGATGCACATTCACACATTATCTGCCAATCATGTGGAGAGATTGTAGATATTGAACTCGACTTGGACTCTGTTATCTCTGATGCAGTAAAAGAGAGTAACTACAAAATAGAAAAAAGCGATTTAGTTTTATCTGGAACTTGTCAAAACTGCCAATAATTTTCTCCTTTTAACATACCCTCAGAACATTTTTTGTATAATCGCGTCATTAATCTTTCCAAGAAGGAATTACTATGCGTGGTTATAAAGTTTTTGCTGGTTCAGCAAGTGAAGAGTTTGCAAAAGAGGTCTGTAAACTTCTAGATGTTCCATTAGCAAACGCTGATGTTAAAAAATTTAGTGATGGCGAGATTTCAGTTCAAATCTCTGAATCCGTTCGTGGTCGTGATGTATTTATCGTACAATCAACTGGTGCACCATCAAATGACAACCTCATGGAACTTCTCATCATGACAGATGCACTTAAGCGTTCATCTGCCCAAAGTATTACTGCTGTAGTTCCATACTATGGATACGCAAGACAAGACAGAAAGGCCGCTCCTCGTGTTCCTATTACTGCAAAACTTGTAGCTAATCTTTATGAGACAGCTGGTATTGACAGAGTTGTAACTATTGATCTTCATGCTGGACAGATTCAAGGCTTCTTTGATATTCCTGTTGACAACCTTTACGGATCTATAACTTTTGAAACATACATTAAAAGTAAAAACCTTAAAAATCCAATCATAGCTTCTCCAGATATTGGTGGTGTTGCAAGAGCTAGATACTTTGCAAAACGTATGGGACTTGAGATGGTTATTGTTGATAAGCGTCGTGAAAAGGCAAATCAAGCTGAAGTTATGGGTATCATCGGTGATGTAGAAGGTTATGATGTCATCATGATAGATGATATGGTAGATACTGCAGGGACTATGGTAAAAGCTGCAACAGCACTTAAAAATGAGGGGGCAACTTCAGTTATGGCATGTGCTACACATGGTGTTTTAAGTGGAAAAGCTTACCAAAATCTCGACAATGGTGAACTCGATGAGCTTATTATTACAAATACTCTCGAAACAAAACCCCATGACAAGATCAGAGTATTGACGGTTGCGCCACTTTTTGCAGAAGTAATTCGTCGCGTTTATCATAACGAGAGTGTCAACTCACTTTTTGCATAAACTAAAAAACTACTCTCTTTTATAAACTTTAAAGAGAGTCGTAAAACCCCACCTTATTCCTTAAGTATTACTTTCCTATTATCGTTATAAAAATTTTTCTACTCCCACCATAGTCTCTATGTTCACCCAAATAAACCCCCTGCCACGTGCCTAGATTTAATCTTCCATTCTTGATTGGAATATTCAGTGATACTCCCAATATTGAAGATTTAATATGTGCTGGCATATCATCTTTTCCTTCATAAGTATGTATATAGTATTTTTTTTCATCCGCCAATTCTGTCAAAAAATTTTCCATATCTTCCCTAACGCTTGGATCTACATTTTCATTGATACTCAAAGACGCACTAGTATGTTGCAAGA
>JANTGV010000275.1 GCA_024762745.1 Sulfurimonas sp.
ATTTTTATCAAACTAAAAAATTATATACTTAAAAAATAAAACAATTTTATTTTTTAAGTATAAATAAGATATCCTGATATTACGAAATTAATAATTAAGGTAATCATAATTGAACACTACTAAAAAGACAGTTGCAATTGTGATCAATACTTCATGGAATGTGTATAACTTCCGACTAAATCTCCTCAAAGCACTTCAAAAAGATGGCAATCATATCGTCGTGATCGCTCCAAGAGATGGCTACTCTCAGTTGCTAGAGAAAGAGGGCTTTGAGTTTCACCATCTTCGTCTTGACAATGACAGCACCAACACAACAAGAGAGTTAAAACTATTTTTTCATCTCTTGAAACTTTATCGTGACATAAATCCTGATATCATACTTCACTATACAGTCAAACCAAATATCTATGGAAACTTAGCTGCAGCCTTTTTAAAAAAACCGACGATTAGCAATGTCTCAGGGCTTGGAACTGTCTTTTTAAACAATAATCTAAGCTCAAAAATCGCACGCATCCTCTATAAACTAACATTAAAATTTGCAGGAAAAGTTTTTTTTCAAAACAATTATGACAGAAGATTATTTATAAAAAATGCTCTTGTAGATAAGGATATCACCGATCTCATACCTGGATCAGGGATCGATACAGACTATTTTACTCCAAATACTTTTCAACCTGAAAAACTTACTTTTTTATTTATAGGGAGGCTCATCAGAGATAAAGGTATCAGTGAGTACATAGAAGCCATTAAGATAGTCAAGAAAAAGTACAAAGATGTAAAGTTTCAAATCGTAGGCAGTCTCTATGAGAAAAATCCTACAGCAATCACTAAACAGACACTAGAACAATGGATACAACATGGACTTATTGAGTATAAAGGGCATACAGATGATATCAAAAAATGTATCTCCGCCGCTTCATGTGTTGTACTCCCCTCTTATAGAGAAGGATTATCCAGATCACTCCTAGAAGCAGCCAGCATGGCTAAACCTATAGTGACGACAGATGTTCCAGGCTGTAAAGATGTGGTAGATGATGGAGTCAATGGATTTTTATGTCGTGTCAAAGACTCAGTTGATTTAGCAGAAGCAATCATAAAGCTAATAGTACTTAGCGAACAAGAGCGACTCAAAATGGGTCAAAACGGCAGAGAAAAAGTACTGACTCAATTTAGCGATAACATCATTATCAAAAAGTATCAAGATACAATTGAGGAAGTACTTGCTAAACCAAAAAGATATAATTTATGGGGATTTGCTGATAAAAGTACAAATCGGCATGAGATTTCTTAACTAATAATTCTAAATAATTTAATTATTAAAATTTTATTTTCAATAAATACAGTATATTTAAATCTTAACTTCAGTAATATAATATAATTACAATATTATAGGATATAGATGAAGTACCAAATACTCATAATTTCACTTATGTTACTCTTCTCTGGCTGCAGCTCAAAATACAAACTCTTTCAAGAAGATCGCCAAGATGTTACAGACTCTATCTCTGAGGCAAAAAATCCAGGTTTTTTAAATAGTATCTTTCCAAATGATAAGCCAACTGTTGAAACAAATAATCATCAAAATGAGTACCCACTAAATTTCCAATATAAAAGTAAAATTCTTCCAGGGGATAGACTCAAAATTGATGTTTATAATAGATCTAGAAGAGTTGCTATGGAGCAGATCAATGATCTCAACACAGAGAGTGCACTGAGTACTGTGCAGTCAACCAAGCAAGAGTATATAGTAGACATGGATGGAACACTCTTCTTACCTATCATAAATGAAGTTAGGTTTCAAGGACTTACGGAAGAACAAGCTAGCGATCTACTTACTCAAAGTTATAAAGCGTATCTCACAGAGCCTTATGTCAAGGTGCGTATATCAAATAAAAGAGTATATGTATTTGGTGAGATAGGTACTCCTGGAATGATACCTATAGCATCTAACACTATCTCACTCTACGAAGTGCTTGCAAAATCAGGAGATTTAACTGATGGTGCTCAAAGAAATTCTATACAAATTATCAGCGGTGAATTAGGAGCACAAAAAGCTAGAATTATTGATATAACAAAAATGTCTTCTCTCAATTCCAGTGACTTAATGATCCCTGCAAACAGTATTATCTATGTACAACCTAGATATATGAGATCTGTAAATATTGCTGTAAATGATTTTAGTACAATTCTTGGGCTTATAACAAATACACTAAGTTCATATTTAGCAATTGATTATTTCATAAACGGGAAAAACTAGTGAAAGATAACAACGAATTAGATATACAGTTTATCTTCTCTACACTTGGAAGGTTTAAATGGAGTATCCTCTTTACTACACTTCTTTTTACGTTAGCAGTAACCCTATATGCCTATTTTTTAATACCTATCTATGCTACAAGTACACTTATAAATATAGAGACCAAACAGTCAAATGATTTGGCACTTTTACTTCCAGGGGCATCAAAACCAACAGAAGATGGTCTTGCGACAAATATACGAATACTAAAATCAAGGAATATTATCTCTAAAGTATTAGATAAAGTTGACTTAGAGATAAAATACTTCATCAACTATAATTATAAAAATTTAGAAAGAGACAACCTCCATTTTGAAGTGGAACTTTTAAATACAGACCAAATCATTAAAAATACAACTTTTAAACTCACACCACGAAATGACAATAGTTTTATATTGACAAATAAAGCCACAGGATATAACAATATACATAGTTATGAAGAGATCATACCACTAGAGCTTTATGCCATAAAGATCAACAAGATACGAG
>JANTGV010000276.1 GCA_024762745.1 Sulfurimonas sp.
CGTAGCATAAAGGACAGGCATAAGTTCACTTGCATTTTTTAATAGATTTAACTGATGGGCACTTAAACCTGTAGTCCCAATTACTAAAGGTTTAGGAGTTTTTATTGCCTCTTCTAAAAGTATTTCACAAGCATCAGGAAGTGAAAAATCGATGATAACATCACTTGCGTTTAGGAAGGATTGCATATTAGTTGTTACTAAAATAGATGGGTCGAGGGAAAAATCTAATTCATTTCTAACATAAACGCTGCTTACGCTCATATTAGGAGTCTCTTTTAAATCTTCCAAAAGTAATTTTCCAACTCTACCGCTCGCACCAAATACACCAACTTTAATCATTGTTCTTGCCTTAAATAATATTTTTTAGAATGATACCAAATCTTTGCTTGTGTAAGAATATGAGCTCCCAAGTAGAACTTAGGAACTAGGAAAAGTTAGTCGTTTAGCAGCTCATCTACATAAGAGATTACCTGAAGAGCTGCAACGGCACCATCACCAGCTGCACTTACAACTTGTTTTGGAGCTGCAATTCTCATGTCACCTGTTGCATAGAGACCAGGAACAGAAGTTGTCATACTGATGTCAACTATAACTTGTCCTTGCTCATTCATCTCACATAAAAAAGTGCCATCTTCTTGAATAAGTGTCTCATTGTTCACATCGTTTCCAACAAAAGTAAATACACCGGGAACGACGATATCACGAATCTCGCCATCTTTGTTTTTAACCTTTAGTCCATTGACACCCATAGCATCACCGTAAACTTCGTCTGGAGAGGAGTTCAAAACAAGTTCTATATTTTCTGTATTTTGGACTCTTTTTATTGTGTTTGGTGCAGAACGAAATGTATCGCGTCTATGCACAAGATAGACTTTAGAACAGATTTTTGCTAAATAGAGAGCTTCCTCCATAGCAGTGTCCCCACCACCTATAACGGCAACCTCTTTTCCTTTATAGAAAAAACCATCACACGTTGCACAGGTGCTTACACCCTTACCAAAGAACTCATCTTCACCGGCAAAACCAGCACGACGAGGAGAAGAGCCTGTACCAATAATAACACTATGTGCATCTTGTGTGGAACCATCTTCTTTATGTATTGTAAAAAGTTTCCCACTCTTTGTAACACGAGTAATGTTTACCATCTCATGCTTAAGACCAAATTTTTGACACTGCTCAGGCCATGTTGACATAAGGTCCATACCAGATATCTCACCCACAGCACCAGGATAGTTTTCAATCTCTGAGGAGTTCATAATCTGCCCGCCGGGCATACCTTTTTCAAACATTGTTACGTTTTCTAAACCACCACGAGTAGTATAGAGACCAGCTGTAAGGCCAGCAGGACCACCACCAATAATTGCACAATCTAAAATCATTATTTTTTCCTTATTATAAACTTTTAATCTCTTTTGAAAGCTCTTCTAAATTATCTAGTTTACGTATCATACTATCTTGTTTATAAAGAGTCTCTTTGTGCTTTTTTATAAAAAAGATAGATGGAGACTCATAAATATTAAACCTCTGAATAAATGAGAGTGAGGTCTTCGTACCAGCCCTTAAAAAGCTAGTGTTTTCAGTGTTTTCTCTCACACTATTATAATAATCTATAGCTAATACTGGGATTTTCAGGTCTATCTTTGCAAGCTTATCCATTGTACCTTTCTCTTTAGAGGAGTAAAATACAACTATATATTTGTCTGCATTTGGAGTAAATACATCTCTTTTTTCATAGAATGTCCACTCTTTAAAATCAATAAACTTGTACTCTGAAAACTTATAGTTGAAGTAGGCAAACGCAGCAGCTATCATAGCTGCCCCAAAGAAAGATGCTAAAAGTGTGGAGAGAGAAAAGAGGCTTTTGCCTCCTTTGCCAGCCACTATTTAGACTTTTTAATTACGCTAAAAGAGCGTCTATTTTGTCAGCAAGAGCTTGTTTTGACTGTGCTCCAACTACTTGGTCTACCATTTCACCGTCTTTAAAAAACATGATAGTTGGAATAGAACGGATACCAAACTTCACAGCAATATCTTGCTCTTCATCAGTGTTAACTTTACAGATTTTTGCTTTACCATCATAATCTTCAGCTAACTCCTCAATGATTGGAGCGATCATACGACAAGGTCCACACCATGGAGCCCAAAAGTCTACAAGAGATACACCCTCTGAAAGTGTTGCCTCGAAATCTGCACCAGTTAATTCTAAATATTTACCCATTAGTAAATCCTTTGATTTTATTTTATAATTGCGAACATTATACATATCTATTGATTAAAGCTAACTTTATAGTGAAGCTTGATATCCATTTTTTAGAGTTTTATTAACCCTAATAAGAAAAACCGGCCTTAAAACTTGACTAGTTTCATTTTTCTGTTTTTAAAATAGGCGCACTCTTTATACCCAATTTCTCTTGCCATTTGTACTATCTCGTTTTCATAAAGTGATACCTGTTCAGGCTTATGAGCATCTGAACCAAAAGTTATAGGAATACCAAGTTTATAAGCCTGTTTTACAAGGGAGGGTGATGGGTAGGCTTCTGCGATAGGTTTTCTATACCCAGACATATTTAACTCAAGAACCATACCTGCGTTTTTAATAGCTATGAGGGCATTTTTAGCCATTTTGTTTATATCGTCCTTTGGTAAAAACTTAAAAACTTTTATGAGGTCTAGGTGCCCGACGATATCAAAAAGTCCACTCTTAGCCATCTCTTCTATAGTGTCAAAATATTTTTGCCATATTTCATCTATATCTTGCGT
>JANTGV010000277.1 GCA_024762745.1 Sulfurimonas sp.
GCTTAATATTTACTGCAAGCTCTTCATTTACTTGGCTTTGAAGATACTGTACCTGATCTTGCGTTTGTATAATATGTGCTGCAAGAGTCTCAGTCTGTTTTGCCATAGCTACCTTTATAGCATCATTATCCGGATTGTCTGAAAAAGTCTGCCACATATTGTAGTATTCAGCCAAATCAGCTTTGATACCTACACCGTCTACCTCTGGAAAATATGTAGAGAGCTCTTCTAAAGTCTTTCTCTCATAATCACTGAACTCTTTATCAGAAGAGACTGCCGTATATCTATCAAAAACAAAATTATCAAAGACCCTCTTAATGTCCATTATTTCGGTTCCGTTACCAACATTACCCGGTGCCATATCTGTAGGTGTAGCAGCGGCTGTGATAACTCTCTGTCTAGTATAGCCTTCTGTTTCCGCATTTGAAATATTGTGACTCGTAGTATTAATCCCTACCTGGGCTGCGTTTAAGCCAGTATAACCAATATTTAATGCGTTAAAGATGGATGCCATTTTATACTCTCACTTCCAGTATTGCAGGGTTTTTAGAGGCTTTCTTTTCATAACCTTGCATCTCTGTCGGAACCAGTCTCTCTAAAAATGTGTTATAGAGGTTACTAACCGTTAAAACCAACTTTGCATAGTGTTTATTTACTTCTCTTAGGTTAGATAGTTCGACCTTGAGCTGGTCAAGTAGAGTGTGTTGCTCTTCATTTAAAAGTTTAGGAAGTTCTGTGTCTGGGTTTGCTGTCATCAAAGTTGAAATTTCATGATCAATCATCGCTTTTTTCTGCTCGAAACTTTTTAACTTATCCTCTTTGAGTGATAACCTGTCAAATTGCGGATCATTTTTAGCAACTTTTATATCTTCAATATCCGACTCAGTTATTTTAATTAAATCCTTTAAGTCACTTAAAGCACTCTGCAAATGATGAGACAACATATCAAACCCCTATTTATTTTATATTTTTACAACAACTCATCGGCAATCTTTTTAGATAATGCCTCTAAGTCAACTTTGTACTCTCCCGAAGCGAGAGACTCTTTTATCTGTTCAATCTTGCTCGTATCACCCTGTTGTGAAACCGTAGCTTTTGAAGTTTCCTTTGCCTCTTTCGATTCGCCAAAATTGTTTGCATAAGCAGTGCGAATAGCAGAGCCATTTGTTTGTGAAATCATAACTTGTCCTTTACCTCAACTCTAAAAGTTTTTTCATATACAACTACATCGACATTTTAGATAAAAAACTTAGGATTTCTGACTTAAATAATCATATAACATCTGTGAAAATCCAAATCCCCCTGCACTAGCCTTACTTAACTCATCTCTATACATTGATTTGTATATTTTGTCACCTGGATCATTCTGTTTCGAAAAGATATTCTCTTCATCTTTCATAGCGTTATCCATTAACATTTTAAGTATCACAGACTCAAAAGCATCTGTTTGAGCTCTCAGCTCTGCGTTTTCTGCTTTTGGGTCTATCTTTGGGAGAGTGTGTTGTTGAGAAAGACCTTGCATCTGTGCGTTTATTGAATTTAAACCGTAATAGCTCATTATATAACCTTTAAATCAGCAGATATACTACCTGCACTCTTCATAGACTCTAATATAGAGATAATATCTTTAGGTGTAGCCCCTAATTTTTGTAGAGACCTTACAAGATTAGCCACTGTAGTCGTTCCCTCTTTTGTGTATATCTCATTCTCATTGAGTCCGATAACCAAATTATCATCAACAACCATTGAACCTTCTGGATTAGACATCGTTGTCTGTTCAATAATCTTAATAGTTATATCACCATGTGTTAACAAAATAGGTCTCACTTTAATCTCAACACCAGCGACGATTGTCCCTGTTCTCTCATTTATGATGATTTTGTTTTTAGGTACATACTCCATCTCTATATCTTGAACATCTGCCAAAAACTCTATCATCGATTTGTTATCTGGTCTTTTAAGTTTTATACTTCTTGAATCCATAGCAACTGCCACCTGAGTGTTATAAAACCCGTTTATCGCTTTTTGTATCGCTACTGCGTTTTTAAAACCAGACTCTTTGAGTGAAAGTGTTGCATACTCTTGATGATAAAGGTCAATGTTTATCTCTCGCTCTATAAATCCACCCTGATATACTACACCAGTTGTTGGATGCGTTTCTGCACCTGCTCCTCGAACATTTCGTCCACCGATACTTATTGAGCCCTGAGCAAGTGCGTAAATCTTACCATCCACCCCTTTTAAAGGTGTCATCAAAAGTGTTCCGCCCTCTAA
Organism: Sulfurimonas sp.; assembly: GCA_024762745.1. The sequence goes on from JANTGV010000277.1 coordinate 2,275, forward strand.
AGATTTTGCATCACCGATAGATGAAACTGTTATGTCAAACATATCACCCTGTCTTGCAAAAGGCTTCATCGTAGCAGTTACAACAACCGCTGCAACATTTTTTGACTTTATATCTATAGGCTTCATATCGATATCCATAGATTTGAGCATATTTGCAATTGACTGAAGTGTGAACTTTGAAGTTGTACCATCACCCGTTTTTTTAAGACCAACAACTAGAGAGTAACCTATAAGCTGATTCTCACGAACTCCGACTATGTTGGCTACATCATTTATCTTCGTTGCTTGAAGTGCTGATAAAAGAAGTAAAAGAAGTAAAAAATATTTCATTGCAATTTCCTTGAATTACTCAAGAATCAGCAAGTTCTATTCCAATTTACTTTGCATTTAAATAGGTAAGTGTTGTATTCCCAAACTTTTTAGATTTTACTATAGAATATTTACCTAAAGTTGATGGAATTTCCAAC
>JANTGV010000278.1 GCA_024762745.1 Sulfurimonas sp.
ACCATACCAACACCAAATACTGATGCCCATCCCCAAATCTCTGCAATCTTTGGAGCAAAAAGGAAGTCTATTACAACACCGATATTACCAGCCCCGGCAATACCTAAAACAACACCTTGAAGTTTTGGCGGATACCACTGACCAGCTTGTGGAAGTGCAACAGCAAATGAAGCCCCTGCAAAACCAAGACCAAGTGCGACAAGTAAAAGAGCATTATATGTAATAGCATCACCCATGAAGAATGCTGTTGCAAGTGCAGCAATAACAACTGACTGTGATAACATAGCTGTTAGTTTGGCACCTAGCTTATCAACACCAAATCCGAGTAGAATTCTAAGAAGTGCTCCTGAAAGAATTGGAAGAGAAAGAAGTGTTGCTTTCTCTCCAGCTGTAATTATATGTCCATTTAAGGCTAGAGCCTCTGCTATTTCTGTTGAAAGTGGCCCTAACATAGTCCACACCATAAAACTCATATCGAAATATAAAAAAGCCATGAACAACGTTGGTGCGTGTCCTTGTCCTTTTAAATCTTTAAATCCTGCCATAATGACTCCCATAAACTTAATTTTTCATTAAGTATTTTTAGATGACAAATTATATAGCTATAAATCCAATAAAAGTACATTGAGTTGTATAAAATTTATACAACACTATATTAAAATTACATTAAATTAGTGTTAAAATTCTTCATACATTAAATATATGGAATATAGACTATGATAGAAAGTTCACAAACACCACTAGAGAGTTTTATAGATTACAAAGCTGATACGGGAATGCAGTGTGGAAACTACTCTATAGATATTCCAAAGTTACAAGAGGGTGAACAGTATAGGTTTCACTTTGATGCTACAGTATGTGTTGGTTGTAGATGTTGCGAGGTTGCTTGTAATGAACAAAATAATAATCCAGCAGATATAAAATGGCGTCGTGTAGGCGAAATGGAAGGTGGTACTTTCCCTGCGTTTACCCAGATGTTAAACTCAATGAGCTGTAACCACTGTATCGACCCTGAATGTCTTATAGGATGTCCTACTGAGTCATATATAAAGATTGCAGAAACAGGAATCGTTATTCATGATGACGATACATGTATAGGATGTCAATACTGTACATGGAACTGTCCATACGGTGTTCCGGTATTTCATGAAGAGCGTAACATAGTAACAAAATGTCATATGTGCCATGAGAGGCTTGATGTTGGTCAATCACCTGCTTGTGTTCAATCTTGTCCATCAGGTGCTATAGAGATAGAAGCTGTTAAAGTAGATGAATGGCTTAACAGAGATATAGATGAAAAGGCAAATATGCCATTCTTACCTGATGCTAGAATTACAAACTCCACAACACGATATACACTTCCGGAAAATTTACCTCAAGATATGAAAGAGATGGATGAGCATATACTCAAGCCTGCACACCCTGAACTTCCACTTGTATTTATGACTGTTTTAACACAGATTTCACTTGGTGCTTTTGCAGTACTTTTTTTAGGTGATATTATGAGTCTGTTTGGCTTTGAATCAGTTAATTGGATAATGGCACTGTTTGTTATGTTACCGGCTGCCTTAGGACTTCCACTCTCTGCACTACATTTAGGACGTCCATTTTTAGCTATGACTGCAATGAAGAATATAAAAACATCATGGCTCTCTCGAGAGGCTTTGGCTCTAGGAGTCTTTACTGGACTCATGACATCGGTAGTGGCACTCTATTTCTTTAAGGCCCCTACTACTCTGCGTTTACTTGTAGAAGTGATTACTTTAGGAGTAGGGGTTTATGGAATTTATGCCCAAGCTATGATATACCGTATAAAAGCACGTCCTTCATGGAACAGGGAAACGACAAATATGAAGTTTTTTGGTGTTGCTTATGTTGGCATATTTTTAGTAAGTTTTGTAGCAATAGCATTGAAAATGAACGAAGTTGCTATTCCTCTTTTAGCACTTGGTATGTTAGGAGCCCTAGCTCAAATGTTTTTTACTTATGAAGATTTAAGAACACTTGAGAGTGAGTCTGCAAATGAGTATCAGCTTAAAAGAACACAAAGGCTCTATAATGAAAACTTTCAAAAAGTAAAAGAGTTTCGTTTTCTCTCTTTAGCAACCGGTGGCGTTCTTTTTCCTCTTTTGGCGATAGTGCTACTGAGTTCTATTTCATCTATGAGTGTAGGGTTTATAGTGTTTTTTATAATATTACTAGTTTTTGCTAGTGAGATAAGTGATAGGTTTTTGTTTTATAGTACGGTTGTTCCATTAGGAATGGCAGGCGGATTTTTCGTCGGTAAACAGAGAGGTTAATTATGATTGGTAAAATTAAAGATTTTTTAGGTTTTGATATAAAAGAGGAGAAGTATAAACTCTCTAGTGACCCTCAGTTTGGAATGATTAGTGATGCTAATAAACCAGATAAATGGGTCTTTTCAACTTGTGGATACTGTGGTGTAGGTTGCGGTCTCTATATTGGGGTAAAAGATGGTAAAGCGGTCTACACAAAAGGAAATCCAAAGCACTTTGTAAATCAGGGAACCCTCTGTCCAAAAGGTCTAAGTGAGCATCAGATGATAAACTCGCCACACAGGGTAGAAACTCCATTGATTAAACGCAATGGTAAACTAGAATCTGCAACTTGGGATGAGGCTTACAGAAAGGTAAGCGATGAGTTTAAACGGATAGGTAAAGAGTATGGAGAGAAAGCTGTTGGCGTTATTTCAACAGGACAGCTTTTAACAGAGGA
>JANTGV010000279.1 GCA_024762745.1 Sulfurimonas sp.
AGTTCATATCAAATTTATCATATTTGTGTTCAAGCGTCATCTTTAAATCTTTGAGTAAAAGATACTGATAAAGCCTTGAGAACCCTTTGTTAATTCTATCTGCACATACATCAAGTTGCATCGGTGCAGATATAGATACTGCAGCGGTTATCATGGACTTGTTACCTAATTCGCCTAAAAGCTTTAAGAGCATATTTCCACTAAGTGAATAGCCGATTGTAAATATCTGAGAGTTTGTAAATTTTATATGTATACTTTGGATATATGCAAGCGCATCAGCAGTATCCCCACTGTGATAAGAGCGAGGAAGATTGTTGGGAGTTCCAGAACAGCCTCTAAAGTGCATAAGAACTGTTGCAAATCCTTTTTCTGCTAGAAGTTTCATTGTTCCTTGAATGTAGGGTGACTTATATGAACCTGTAAGGCCATGAAAAAGTATAACGATTGGAGTCTTATCGTTAGTATTGGGTTTGTTATGCCAGTAGGAGTCTACAAAGTCTCCATCTTCTAGTAGAAACTTTTCAATCTCCATATCTATGTTGGGAGTTTTTCTAAAAAGGGCTGAATATAGAGTTTGGGCATGTCTGTTTTTAAGTCCAAATGCTGGTACAAATTCTTTACTCATTTTGTAATCCTATTATAGTTGTAATCTTATCAAGTTTTTATATATAGATGGATATAATCCTAATTACTAAAATTTAAAATTTGTGGAGCTGCCAAAATGGATAGAAAAAAGATATATAATCCTGAATCAACTGAGAACGTAAATGATAGAAGGATTTTTGGTGGTAACCCAACAGGTATTTTTGAATTAAATAACATCAAGTATCAGTGGGCATATAATCTTTGGGAGATGATGTTAAATAATACATGGTTTCCTAAAGAGGTTGATATGACTCGTGATGTGAACGACTATAAAAACCTCACTGACGCTGAAAAGACTGCATACGACAAAGCTCTTTCACAACTGATTTTTATGGATTCGCTTCAGACTAACAACCTCATAGATAACGTTAATCCTTATGTTACTTCTCCTGAAATTAATCTTATTTTGGTACGTCAATCTTTTGAGGAGGCTCTACACTCACAATCTTATGCTGTTATGGTTGATAGTATCTCAACAAACTCTGAAGAGATCTATGAGTTGTGGCGTCGCGATATGATGCTTAAGGGTAAAAATGACACGATAGCAGCTGTCTATGAAGAGTTAGCACAAGAGCCCTCAGAGTATAACTTTGTTAAAGCTTGTTTTGCAAACCAAATCCTAGAGGGTATCTACTTTTACAGTGGATTTACTTACATTTACACTCTTGCTCGTTCAGGTAAGATGCTTGGTTCTGCACAGATGATCCGATTTATTCAAAGAGATGAGGTGACTCATCTAGTACTTTTCCAAAACCTTATTAACACACTTAAAAAAGAGAGACCGGATCTTTTTACAGAAAAGTTAAAAGCTGAAGTTATTGAGATGTTTAAAGAGGCAGTGAAACTGGAGACTGAGTGGGGTAAATATATCACTCAGGGACAGATACTGGGTCTTACAGATGAAATTGTTGAGCAGTATATTCAGTTTTTAGCCGATGACAGACTGACTTCTGTCGGATTTGAAAAAATTTACAATGTGTCAAATCCTATTAAGTGGGTTGATGATTTTGCTAAATTTAACGATCAAAAAACTAATTTCTTTGAAGGAACTGTAACAAATTACTCAAAAGGTAGTATTAGTTTTGATGATGACTGGTAGGGATCATTTTATCTCTTCTTGTGTCGCCTATTTTTAAGATATAAAAGGTTTTGTTATGAAAAAATTATTAATGATTATCTTCTTAGCACTCTCTCTTTTTGGTGCAAATGTAGATGAGTATGCAAAAGAGATGGGCTTTGAGAGGGATTATAAAACAGCTTTAGCTAAGGCAGAGGCTCAAAACAAGCCTCTGATGATGGTTTTAGGTGCTGACTACTGTCCATGGTGCCGAAAGTTTGAGCGAAAAGTATTAAGTTCAAAGCTAATAAACCCTTATATAAACCAAGAAGTAGTTACGCTAGTGGTGGATAAAAAATACGATATTGAAACTTTTCCAAAAGAGTTTCAAACAAATCTTACACCAAGAGTATTTTTCATAAACCCGAAAGATGGGAAAAGTTTTTATCAAACTGCCGGTTATATAAAGAAAAAAGATTATCTGAAAAAGCTTCAAGAGATGAAGAAGCTTTATAAGGATAAATAGATGAGATATCTATTTTTAATTTTAGTATATGTTTCAGTACATGCGAGTGGTTTTTGGACTTTAAGTGGTTTAACAAAAGCAAATATATATGTCAGTAACGAACTTTCACTTATAAAACCAGAGACAATAAGCAGTATTAAAAGTAAAATGACTCAGAGTTTAGAAGCAAATGGAATAGCAACAGGCAAGCAAGACAGTCCTATTCTAATGGTCTCACTCGAAGAGATTGCAGGTGATGAAGCCTATTATATTTATGTAAAACTTTCTTTGGGCGAAGAGGTGGTTACTATTAGAGAAGAGAGGAGTGGGGCTTTTGCTTTGACATATGACAGTTCTGAGTTTTTAGAAACTGATGATACTGATTTAGACAAGGATGTTCTTGAGAGTGTAGATGGATTGCTATTAGAATTTTTTGAACTTTATGAAGAGGATAACGAGTAGGCCTGTTTTTAAGATATAATTACAAAAACTTAA
>JANTGV010000280.1 GCA_024762745.1 Sulfurimonas sp.
GAGATATAGACAAGTATATCGGTGATGAGATTATGGCCTCATTTACAGGTGATGATGCAACAAACAGAGCTATTAAAAGTGCCTATGAGATACAAACTATGATAAAAGAAGAAAACATAAAAAGAGTACGAAAAGGTGATACTGCCTGTGAAGTTGGGATTGGTATAAATAGAGGTGAGGTTATTGTAGGGAATATTGGTTCAAATCAACATATGGACTTTACAGCTGTAGGTTCTGCAGTAAATGTAGCTTCTCGTTTATGTTCAAGTGCAGCTCCTAGTACTATTCTCATAGATAAAAGTACCTATGACAGAGCAAGCTGTAAATATAATGTGACACTTCAAGAACCATTTCATATCAAAGGGATAAGTTACCCGATTGATACTTACTCTCTATCAGTGGAGAACTCTTAAAATGATTCTAAAAACTATTTTTATCAGCCTCAGCGGTTTACTTCTACTTAGCGGATGTATTGAAACCTCTACCAATCAACCTGAACCTATAAAAGAGATTGTACTGCTAAGTCAGAAAGTACAGAAATTAAATGCACAAGACAAACAGCTTATATACAGATCAATCCAAGATGAGATTAACCTTTATAATGAAAAAGGTGATGAAGCGTATGAAGCCGGTCATAATCACGATGCAATCACTTCATACGAACTCGTTAATTTCTATGAAGGCTATAACACGGTTCCTCTTAGCAAGATTAACAAGATTAAGAAAAAAGCTGCTGTTAAAAGTGCCTACCACTACAAACAAGCTCTTATTTATAATAAAAAAGAGAAGAAAAAAGCACTTATAGAATTTAATAGAGTCATGATGAATAAACCTGACTATAAGGAAACAAATAAATACCTGAGTGAATTAAAATCAAATAGAGACATAAAAATATTTTTGAACTCTATGGAGAATACTTTACAGATGAAACTACTCAATAATAATGGAACTATTAAAGACCTGCAAAGTATCAATAACTCTATACAGATTCTTGCGAAATATGACTATAAAAACGAGACTGTCCTCAAGGCTAAAGAGACTTTAAAAGAGTCCCATAAAGTTCTTCTTGAAAAAGCTATAGATACTTATAAACAGGGGAATCTCAAGAAAGCGAAAACTAGATTCAACTCTATACTCTCTATCTACAAAAAAGATCAAACAAGTATGGACTACTTGAATAAAATAGAGACAAAAAACAAGAAAATTTTTAACATGAAACTTGCTCAAAAAGCTATAAAAAATAAAGAGTATATTAACTCTATAAACTATGCAAAAAAAGTCTTGAAAATAGACCCAAATAATAAAGAAGCTAAAAAAATTATCGTTGTAGCAAAAAAAGAGTCTAAAAAAGAGGTAGCAAATCTAATATATATAGGCAAACGTCAATATAATAAGAAAAAGCTTGATAAGGCTAAGGAGAGTTTTAATGCAGTACTGAAATTAGATCCTTTTAATAACACTGCACTTATCTACTCTAAAAAGATAGAGAGACAACTGCGTACTATTAAAAGTCTGCAGTAGTACTCTTTTATATACTAACCTCTTTGATATCTGCTATATTAAGTATGCTTTTATAAATAGAAGCAACTAAAGACTTTCTGTTGTTCTTAACAGCTGCATCTTCTGCGTTTACCATAACATTATCAAAGAAACTGTCTAACTCAGGCTTGAGACCAAGGAGGGCATCAAGTTCCTCTTCATAACTATTATAGCTCTTTGTAGTTATATCACTGTACCTGCCATATAAAGTATCCTCAGCTTCACTTTCAAACAAATTACTGCTTACATGTAAAGGAGTAGTCAAATCTATATCTTTAGTAATATTTGCAACACGTTTAAATGTTGATGAGACTTCATCAAAACCTTCAGAGTTTACAAGATTATTAAGAGCTTCTATTTTCTTTGCTAAACGCAATAGTTCTCTCTCTCCAGAAGCTAAAACAGCTTCAATTATTGATGGGTTAACTCTGTATGACTGCTTAATTCTCTCTAAGAAGAATTTTTCTAGTTTTTCACTATCTATCTTCTCATAATTTACAGCCAATATGCTAACAGTTTCAACTATGTCAAACTCCAAATTATGCTCATCAGTAATACGGATCAGTCCATTTACAGCACGACGTAGAGCGAAAGGATCACGAGAACCTGTTGGTATCTGATCTATACTAAAGAGGGCAAGAAGTGTATCCAACTTAATACTCATAGCTACTATTGCACTGAGCGGGGTTGAAGGGAGTTCACTATCTTCTCCATCTGGAAGGTACTGCTCTTTTATAGCTGTGGCAACTGCGTCACTCTCCCCTGCTTCTTTAGCGTAGTAGTAACCCATAAGACCCTGCAGCTCTGTAAACTCATAAACCATCTCACTCATCAGGTCAGCTTTTGCCAATGCTATTGCTCTATTTAAATCATCTCTGTTCGCATTTGGTTTATATATATCAAACAGTTTGTTAGCTATTAGACTCTCACGCTTAATTTTATCTGCTACACTACCTAAACCTTTAAAGAACGCAACTTTCTCAAGTCCGTTTGTACTAAGTCCATTTTTCAAATCATTATCATAAAAGAAAAGCCCATCTGCTAAACGCGGACGAAGAACTCTCTCATTCCCTTCTATAACTTCACAAAAATCATCTGTCAATGCGTTTGAGACAACTATAAACCTATTTATTAACTTTCCATCTTTAAATACTGGAAA
>JANTGV010000281.1 GCA_024762745.1 Sulfurimonas sp.
AATTGAAGTTATTAAGAGAGTAGATTCACTGCCATCTTTAGCCGTAGAGGACTCCTCAATCAGTTATGATGATACATTTAAAATGAGATTTTTTAAATCTCTTGTAGCAGATATGAATGTTATATCTATATTTAATGTTGATAGACACTATAGAGAGACACATTTTAATGATACAAATGTTGTTGTTGAAAATAAAGACATGAATTATGTTCTTCGCTATAAAATGTTTGAAGATGATAATGGTGCACTAAATGTTGGTATGAAACTTTTGAAAGATAATGAGATTGTTTTAAGTAAAAACTACAAGGTTTCAAGACAAAACATATATATGTTTGTATCTCATGCAATGGCATATGATATCAATGAGTACATGGGAGAACCATCAGTAGAGTGGATGAAAAAAAAGGTTATTTTCTCTCGTATAGTGGCACCAAGAAAAAGTGAAATTGTTATAGCAGACTATACGCTTACATACCAGCATACTATAGTTCAAGGTGGTTTTAATGTATTTCCTAAGTGGGGAAACAGAGCGCAAAATTCATTTTACTACACAGCGCTAGATGCCAAAAAACCTACGCTTAAACATGTTGATATTAAGAGTGGAAAAGTAACAAATATTATCTCTTCAGATGGAATGATGATTTGTTCAGATGTAAGCGATGATGGAAAAAAATTACTTTTGACTATGGCTAAAGATGGACAACCAGATATTTACTCTTATAATGTAAATACAAAAAAATACTATAGAGAGACGAGATATAATGGTATTGATGTAAATGCACAATTTATGAATAAGAATCAGATGGTATTTATTTCAAATAGGTTAGGTTATCCAAATGTATTTTCAAAAAGATTAGGTTCAAGTGAAGTTGAGCAGATGATTTATTATGGTAGAAGTAATTCTGCTTGTAGTGCACATGGTGAATATATAGTTTACAAAGCGAGAGAGAGTTCAAACGCTTTTAGTAAAAATACTTTTAACCTGCACCTTATATCTACCAAAACAGACTTTATTAGAAGATTGACTGCCACAGGTGTTAATGAGTTTCCACGGTTTTCAAGAGATGGCGATGCTATTATATTTATTAAGAACTATATGGGACAGAGTTCAATAGGGATTATTAGACTTAACCATAATAAAAACTATCTTTTCCCTCTAAAATATGGAAGAGTACAGTCTATGGATTGGTAAAGATAAAAGTAAACAAAAATTTAAAACTTTGTTAGTATTTCTTTGCTATAATCTTCTCAATTTAAATTGAGGAATTCAAATATGAAAAGTTTAGTACTTTCTGGTGTTGTAGCGACACTTTTAGTTTTTAGTGGATGTAGTTCAAAAGATCCTGTTGTAGATGCACCGGCGCAGGAAGTTGAAACTTCAACAGCACAAGAGGTTCAGGCAGTTGAGACTGAAACTGTATCTGGTGAAGATAGTGTTGTTAGTTCAGGAACTAATGAATTAAGTATGGCTGAGATCGAAGCTCAAATGTCACCAATATATTTTGACTTTGACAAGTTTAGTATTAGAACTGATATGCAAGAGAAAATCTCTACAGGTGCAAGCATTGCTAAAGCTGCAGCACTTCCTTATAGTGTTAAGCTTGAAGGTAACTGTGATGAGTGGGGTAGTGATGAGTATAACTTTGCATTAGGTCTTAAACGTGCAAATGCAGTTAAAAAAGCTTTAGTTGCTGAGGGTATTGATGCATCTCGTGTTGCAATGGTAAGTTATGGTGAAAGTAATCCAGTATGTTCTGATAAAACGAAAGATTGCTGGTCAAAAAATCGTCGTGTAGACTTTAAATTACTTCCATAATACGATAGTATAAATATATGAAACGCAGTGTATTAGTTGTATTATTAACAAGCGCTGTACCACTTCTTCTCATAAGTGCCGAACCTTCTGCGTTTGGTGCTGGTGACCTTAATAATCCAAATCCTTATGGTTTAACTTCTAACGAAAAAATTATTTTACAAAATAAAGATAAACTGCATAAAGTTACTGTGAAAAGTAATAATCAAGCCAATGAAGTTGATTCGTTAAGAGAGAGAATAGATGGCCTACAGAGTATTATAGAGAGTTTAAACAGAAAGGCTCATAACAATAAAGTTAATCTGAGCAAACTGAGTGAAGAGAGTTTAGAAAAGTCACAAAATAGTGATGAGTATGAGAAAAGATTGAGCGAGGTTGTTCAGAGTAACTCTGAAAATATAGAGAAGTTGAAAGTTTTAATGACAGAGGCTTCAGAGCTTGTAGATACTATAAACAAGGATTATGTAACAAAAGCAGAGTTTAATTCTCTAGTAAAAGATGTGAATAATTTTAAAAGCCTCATGGCCAAAGAATTAAAATCATCATCTAAGGTTAATAACTCTTCAACATCAAGTTTTAGTAAAAAAACCAATGCTCAAATTGCTACTGAAGCAAAGGCATTTTTTGATAAAAAATATTATACAAATGCTATTGAAAACTATGAATACCTGATTAAAAAGAGCTATAAACCTGCTTATGCTCATTATATGATTGGTGAGATGAATTTCAAACGAAAAAACTATGCAAATGCAATTTCATATTTTAAAAAGAGTTCTTCTCTCTACTCTAAAGCATCCTACATGCCAAATTTGATGTTACACACAGCAATATCTATGTATAAAACTGGTGATAAAAGTAATGCTGAAAAATTCTTTAAAGCTAT
>JANTGV010000282.1 GCA_024762745.1 Sulfurimonas sp.
CCGGTATAGATATCGGTTTGAGTGTAATGCACCCATTAACAGGTAAAAAAGTACCAGTATGGATAGCGAATTTTGTTCTTATGGATTATGGTTCTGGTGCTGTTATGGCAGTTCCAGCTCATGATGATAGAGACTTTGACTTTGCAAAAAAATATAACTTACCTATAAACGCAGTCATCAAACCTTTTGATGGAGAGTCAGATGTAAGCGAAGCTGCGTTTACAGATGTTGGTGAGCTTTTTAACTCTGGCGAGTTTGATGGGATGAACTCTAAAAAATCTCAATACAACATCATCAAGATGTTTGAAGAGAAAAACATAGGGAAAAAGACTACGAATTATAAACTCAAGGATTGGGGAGTTTCACGTCAACGCTATTGGGGTGCTCCTATCCCTTTTGTGCATTGTGACTCATGTGGTCTTGTTATGGAGAAAAAAGAGAATCTTCCTATCGCACTTCCTGAAGATGTTGAGATAACAGGAGAGGGTAATCCACTTGATAACCACCCGACATGGAAACACTGTAAATGTCCTTCATGTGGAGGGGATGCAGTTCGTGAGACAGATACAATGGATACATTTGTTGAGTCATCATGGTACTTCTTACGTTTTTGTGCATCTGAAGAAAACTGGGAGAAAGAGGCTTTTTCTTCTGAACAGATGAAGTACTGGATGGGAGTTGACCACTATATAGGTGGGATAGAGCATGCAATCCTTCACCTGCTATATGCACGCTTTTTTACAAAAGTGTTTCGTGATTTAGGCTATGTTGAGTTTGATGAGCCATTTGAGAAACTATTGACTCAAGGTATGGTACTTAAAGATGGTGCAAAAATGTCGAAGTCAAAAGGAAATACTGTTGATCCTGATGCTATCATAGAGAAATATGGTGCAGACACAGCGAGACTTTTCATCCTTTTTGCAGCTCCACCGACACAAGAGTTGGAGTGGAATGATTCTGCTGTAGAGGGTGCTTACAAATTCATCAAAAGATTTTTTGATAGAAGTGCACATATTGTGGCAACAGATACTATTCCAATAATTGATCATAGCGCTTTAAATAAAGAGGAAAAACTAGCACGTAAAAAAGTTTATGAGGCTCTGCAACGTGCAAATGATGTTTATGTTCAACGTTACACCTTTAACACGATGATTGCCGGTGTTATGGAAGCTATGAATGCCCTCAATGCTCAGTCAAACTCAGATGTTTGGAGTGAGGGGTACTGGATACTAAGCTCAATTATGGAACCTGTTATCCCTCATACTTGTTGGGAGATTAGTGAGAAATATTTTAGTCTCAATAACCTTTCTGCTCAAAATATTTTAGAGGAAGTCTTTGTTGAAGATAGTATCACTTTAGGCGTATCAGTCAATGGTAAACGCAGAGGTGAAGTGGAAGTGGCAATTGATGCGAGTAAAGATGATATCTTAAACGCAGCAAAAGAGGTTGTTGCTAAATGGCTTGAAGGCAAAGAAATAGTCAAAGAGATTGTTGTACCTAAAAAGCTAGTCAACCTTGTAATTAAAGGCTAGGTTTTGAGAGCTGAGAATATTTTTAAAGTTGTTGTTTTAATCACTTTACTAGTGTCACTCTCAGCTTGTGGATATAAGCCGAGTGCAAAGTACTCCCGTGAGGTTGTTGGAGAGAAAATCAGTACGAGTGTTGTTATTTCTGCTGAAGATCCTGAAAATACCGTAATTATCAAAGACGCTGTAGACAGTGCTATTGTCGAAATTTTTCACGCCTCTTTAACAACACGAAACTACTCTGATACGCATTTAAATCTCAGTATATTTTCACCTACTTATACACCTATTCAGTACAACGCTGATGGGTATGTAATCGCTTATCGCGCAACTATTAGACTTGGAATAAAAAGAGAGACAAAGGGTGTAAGAAAAAACTATACAACAGTGGGGACTTATGATTTTGCTGTTGTTCCAAATGCTGTTATCACAGACCAAGAGAGGTTTGATGCAATTAAGAACAGTTCTGCAAAAGCAATTTCTGCCTTTGTAGCTAAAGTTTCAGCAGAAGGTACAATTAAAGAGGATTAAATATGACTATTCAGGCTATTATCAAAAAAGCAGTTAAGAGATTGGAGTTAGAGGGTAAGCTTTTGACACCGGATTTTTATGCTGAAGCATTTTGTAAAGAGGCAGCAAAGGCCTCTATGAGTGTTGAAGATTGTAGTCATATAGATAAATTTAAAACGACTCTCAATAAAGAGTTTCAAAAAGATCTAGCTCAATATAGAATTAAGACTATGAATGAGCTTGTCCGCTTTTTAATCTCAAAACTTAACAGAACAAACCCTTCACAGTGTGCAGATACACTTGAGTCGCAAAATCAGTTGAGTAGACGTATTTTACAGGTTGTTGAAGTGCTTCACAATAGAGAGGCTGCAGAACTTGCTAAAAAAACACTAGACCTTTTAAACCACTCCCCAAAAAGTTCACAAATTGATCATATTAGACAGCTATGGGTAAACTTTATAACACTCTATGATGATACGTTTTTAGAGAGACTAAAAGTACTTGGCAGTGTAGATAACAGTGACTTGAAAAAGAGTATCGAGGGACTTAATATATCTGTTAAAGGCTCTGTTGAAAGTGTGAACAACATGAGTCTAGAAAAAATATCATCTCTACTTGTTTCATCTTTTGTTCCCTCTATCGCATCAAGTGTTAA
>JANTGV010000283.1 GCA_024762745.1 Sulfurimonas sp.
ATAAGTGTCGGTATCTCCTCATTTAATAAGACAAACACCTCTTTAGACAGTATCATAAATAGAGCTGATACAATGATGTATCAAGCTAAGCAAGCTGGTCGAAACTACATAATGGAAGATACTGAAAACTAATTTTTTTATCTTACATATATACCTAACTTTATTTAATCTATTTTTGATACAATTCAACAAAATTAGTTATTTTACATAAAGGGAAACAGGTGTTTAATAAAAAAATCGTCTCAGTAAATATTGCTTTATCCATTACGGTATTACTTTTTCAAGGTTGTTCGCATAAAATAGAACTGCCAGAAGAACTTAGTAAACCTATAGAAACTAATCTAGAAACAAAAAAAGAGTTTTATAGTGATAGAAATATGAGTTCAGCAGTTGAGAATAATTGGCTTCAGTCATTTAATGATGCAAAACTCAATGAACTTGTAAAAGAGGCACTAGAAAAAAATCCAAATTTAAGAGTGGCCTCTTCACAAGTTGAACAGGCCGTCGCTCAGACAAAACTTGCAAGTGCTGCACTAAAACCTACAGTTGGTTATAACGCAGGAGTCTCAGACACTAATGCTGGAGGCAGTAGAAGTTCTGGTGGTATTGGTGCTTCATGGCAACCAGATGTGTGGGGAAGAGTTTCAGCACAAGTGCAATCAGCACGCTCTACACAAAGGGCTATTGAGGCTGATTACGCATTTGCTAAACAATCTTTAGTAGCTGAAGTCTCAAAAGCGTGGTTTATTCTTATAGAGTCAACAAAACAGGCAGAACTCTCTTCACATATTGTTAAAGAGTATGAAGACACTTTAGATATTGTACAGGTAAAATTTGAGGTTGGTCAGGTACTCAGAAAAGAAGTCTCACAAGCAAAAGCTGACCTAAACGCAGCTAGAGACTCTTTAGTACAAGCTAACAATGCTCTGAGTAACGCTTCAAGAGCACTCGAATTACTTCTTGGAAGATACCCAAGTGCAGAGCTTACAACTGATGTCAATCTTCCAATACTTTCAGCTTTTCCATCCACTGGAGTTCCCTCTGACTTACTGCAGCGTCGTCCAGACCTCATAGCAAAAGAGGAGCAGATTCGCTCAGCTTTTTTTGCGACAAAAGATGCAGAGCTAGCAAGACTACCAACATTTACACTTAGTGTTGGTAGAGGACTCAGTAATGTAAACAACTTTATCGGTCTTTTAGCTGCAGGTATCTCAGATCCTATCTATACAGGTGGAGCTATAGAAGCTGAAATAGAAAAAGCAAATGCTGTGCAAAAAGAGGCTTTATCATCATATGAAGCCACTGTACTAGTTGCGTTTAAAGATGTTGAAACATCTCTGTCAAATGAAAAAGTTTTAGAACAACGCTCAGAAGTTCTCTCTTTAGCTGTCGAGGATTATGAGAGAGCACTCAAAGATACAATGGTTCAATATGAACTTGGCGAAATCGATTTAACTTTTGTACAGATTCAACAAAGAAAACTTGATGCAGCCCGTTCAACTGACCTGCATGTAAAAAGTCTTCTACTCCAAAACAGAGTAAATATGTATCTTGCTTTAGGTGGTGGATTTAACAGTGAAGATGCTGCGGCCCAAGTAAGTCAGGCTATTCAAAAAGATAGAGAAGAGGAGAAAAAATAATGGAATATACAACATTTGAATATGTTGCACTTGGAATCTGGGTGGTTGTAATAATTACCTTAGTATATGGCATAGTAGCCATTCACGACATACCGGCAAAGATTGCTCATAAAAGGAACCATCCACATCACGATGCTATCGAAGCGACAGGTTGGGTCAGCCTCTTTTTTCTTCATGCACTATGGCCATTTTTATGGATATGGGCTATGACTTATGATCCAAAGAAAAAAGAGAAAGAGCTTGAGGATAGAGAGCTTTTAAAAGAAGAGATTCAGTCACTCAAAGATCGTATTTTAGTTTTAGAGACAAAAGAGAGGGGAGCCTAGATGGATTTAATTTTAACACTAGGATATATCGCCTTTGCGATGGGTATTTTTAAAGTTTTTAAGATACCTGTAACATCAATGACAGTGACGACTGCTGCACTTGGTGGTGGTTTTTTGATGGCTTGGATGTATATTGCAATGGCTTATTATCATCCATACACACATAGTGCCAAAATATATTTTGAAACAAGTATGATTGCAAATAATGTTAGAGGAAAAATCACAAAAGTCTATGTAGAGGGTGAAGAACCTATGAAAAAAGGTGATCCAATCTATGAAATAGATCCAAAGCCTTACTTGAGTTCAGTTAAAGATTTAAAAGCTCAACTCAAACTTGCAAACATTAGACTAGAGCAGCAAAAAAAGCTTTACAAAAGAAAAGCCGGAACACTCTATGAACTAGAGAAAAGAGAACAGCTCGTATCTTCATTAAAAGCACGTCTTTTAGAAGCAGAGTTCAACCTTGAAAACACTGTAGTAAGAGCACCATCAAATGGTCATATAGTACAAAATAGAATTCAGGTTGGAACAATGGCAGGTGTTGCAAAAATGGCATCACTCGGTGCATTTGTCTTAGATGAAAAACCTATGTATATTGCAGCGTTTAGACCAAATGGTCTCCAAAGTATAGCTGTTGGTGCAGAGGCTGAAGTCAACTTTCCTGCAGTTCCGGGAAAAGTTTTTAAAGCTAAAGTTGTCAAAGTTTTTGGCGAGATT
>JANTGV010000284.1 GCA_024762745.1 Sulfurimonas sp.
TAAGTATTGACAAATAAAGTATAGTTAAAGTATAATTTTTATATTAGATAAGGGAAGTGTATGAAATTTGAATATGACGAAAATAAAAGTCTAATTAACAAAGAGAAGCATGGAATTGATTTTGTTGAAGCACAAAATTTGTGGCAAAACGATAATGCTCTTATTGTTCCTGCAAACATTACTGATGATGAAGTAAGGTATGCTCTAATTTCAATATTTAATGAAAAATGCTACGTTGCTATTTTTACACTTAGAAATGACATATACCGTATTATAAGTGTTCGAAGATGTAGAAAAAACGAGGAGAAAAATTATGCAAAAAACAACAGCTAAAGAGTTTGACGAAAAATTTGATAATGACGAAGATATAAGTGAATATTTAGACTTTTCAAACGCAATAAAACTCAAAGAGATAAAAAAGTTAAAAACTGATACCAAAAAAGTAAATGTTGATTTTCCTGAATGGATTATAGAGTCCCTAGACAAGGAAGCAAAAAAGATTGGAGTTACAAGACAGTCTATTATTAAAGTTTGGATTGCTGAAAGACTTAAAGCAGAACAACTGCAAGTAAGTTGAACAAACCTCGTAACCGATAAATGCTCTAATGGGTATTATTGACTAAGGTTAATCGTTATTTACTCATGTAAAGGCTCATGAGTGATCATAACACCATCTGTATCTGCGTAAATGTAGTCACCATTTTTAAAGTTCACACCACCAAAAGAGAGAGGTAAGTCCCTTTGTCCTTCTGTTTCGGGGATATATTTTTTAGGACAAGTTCCAAGTGCGTAGAGAGCTACGGGAATATCTTGAATTTGAAAAGTATCTCTGATATAACCATTAACGATGATACCTGAGTAGTTGTTTTGTTGTGCAAACTTCATTAAGTTTTCACCTACAACTGCATAAAACTCTGCGTTTACATCTACAACAACAACTTTATCAGTTCCATCTTCATCTCTTAAGAGTTTAATGAGCTCTGAGTTGTTTTTGTCAAGTTTTACTGTAATAACTTCACCACGACATTTCTGAGCACCGCCATAGTTTTTAAAGTCGTGACTCAGTACATCAACCAGCTCCGGATGTTCATCGCAAAAATCTGCTGTAAAAAAGTTCATATTATGGTTCCTGAAATCTATTTTATAACTGTATTATAACCTTATTTTTGGTATCCTAGCAATTAAATAATTAATAGGTATTTGAACATATGAAAGTAGTAACTGGTGTGGTTGGAAATGATATTCATGTTGTTGCAAACAGGTTGATAGAGCTTTCATTGGACGCGAGAGGTTTTGAAGTCTTTAATTTGGGTGTAAACACATACTTAGAAGAGTTTTTTGATGCTGCTGTTGAGACAGGTGCAGATGTCCTTCTTATCTCTTCACTTAATGGTGAAGCAGAGGGGTGGGCAAGAGAGGTTAAGCTTTTAAAGTCTAAGTATAAAACTCTTGAAAATGTTGTTATGATGATTGGTGGCAACCTTGTAGTTGGAACAGCTGACGCAGATACGATAGTTCCAAAGTATAAAAACTACGGTTTTGATTTAGTTTTTCATCAGGTCGATTTAAACACTGGGCTTGATGCACTTGAAAAATACTTGGAGGAGCATAGAGTATCATGAGTCTGCTTCAAGAAGAGAGAGAAATAATCCTTGGTAATGAGTTTGTTGAGAGTTTTGATTTTGCAGAGGTTGAAGAGTTTGTAAAAAACGCAAGTAAAGAGCTTTTTATCTCACATAATTTTAAGACTAAAAACAAGATGCTTGTCCAACCTCGTGGTGGTTTTCCAACTTACAAAAAACAGTTTGCTCTGAATGAGTTTTTCGTAGAGGCAAATGTTGATGTACTTCCGCTAACTATAGACTCAAACACTCGCTTAAATGATTACGCTACAGCAAAGAAAATGCTGCGTTTGAGTGAAGAGAGCGAACAAGATATGCTCAACGGCTATCCACTTGTAAACCACGGTTACAGAACTACAAGAAAGATGATTACTCACTTTAACAAACCAGTAAGTCTGCGTCACGGTACTCCTGATGCAAGACTTCTCATCGAGACTGCTATCGCTTCTGGTATATTTGAAATAGAGGGCGGGCCAATCACCTACCTTTTACCATACTCAAAAAACTTTCCTCTTGATAAGGCTTTTTTGTACTGGAAATATGTGGAGAGAGTATGTGCAAACTACTCAGAGTTAAATGAGCCTATAAATAGAGAGTCTTTTGGTCCACTCACAGCTACACTTGTTCCTCCATCTATTACAATCGTTATTCAGCTTCTTGAGATGCTGCTTTCACTAGAGGAGGGTGTTAAGTCATTCTCTGTCTCTTTTTCGCAGACTGGTTCTATGAATCAAGACATAGTTATGGGTGCTGTTATTAAAAAGATGGCAAAACATTATGCAGAAGAAATCAACTGTGGTGACGCTACTATAAACCTTGTATATCACCAGTGGATGGGTGCGTTTCCTACGAACAAAGATTTTGCTGAACAGCTTATAAATATGTCAACAGTTATAGCATCTATGATCGGGGCAGATAAAATCATTACAAAAACGCGTGAAGAGGCTTCAGGAATTCCAACGAAAGAAGCAAATGCAAAGAGTGTTGCAAATACACAGTACACTTTAGGAATTTTAAATGGTCTTCCAAATATTGTAGATGCAGAGGAAGAG
>JANTGV010000285.1 GCA_024762745.1 Sulfurimonas sp.
AATAAACATTTTTGGGAAATCACTCTGAATAATATTACTATTAATTTAAGATTATTCTTCCTAAGCGTATAATTGATGCAACTTTATTAAATAGAAGGAGTCCACATTGAATATTCATGAATATCAGGCAAAACAGATTTTTGCTAAATATGGTGTACCAACACCTAGAGGTATTATCGCAAATACACCAGACCAAGCTGTAGCAAATGCTGCTGAGTTAGGTGGAAACATTTGGGTTGTCAAAGCACAAATTCACGCAGGTGGTAGAGGACTTGGTGGTGGTGTAAAACTGGCTAAGTCAATGGAAGAAGTAAGAACACTTGCAACAGAAATCTTAGGTATGACACTGGTTACACACCAAACTGGACCAGAGGGTAAATTGGTTCAAAAGGTTTACATTGAAGAGGGTGCAGACATTGTTGATGAGTTGTACTTATCTGTAGTACTTGATAGAGCTGCTGAGATGCCAATTATTATGGCTTCTACTGAAGGTGGTATGGATATTGAAACGGTAGCTGAAGAGACTCCAGAAAAAATCATCAAAGTACCAGTTGACCCTGCATTTGGTTTCCAAGGTCACCATGGTCGTTCTTTAGTGTTTGGTCTTGGCATTACAGACAAAGCTGAGCAAAAAAAGATGATTCAATTTGCCTCTAAACTTTATACATTATATATGGAAAACGATGCTGAGATGATTGAGATTAACCCACTGATTAAAACTGGTTCAGGTGACTTCTTGGCACTAGATGGAAAAATGGGCTTTGATGACTCTGCACTTGGACGACATCCAGAGATTGAAGATATGAGAGACATTTCAGAAGAAGACCCAGATGAGAGAGAGGCTTCTCAATATGGTCTTAGCTACATTGCCCTAGATGGTGAAATCGGATGTATGGTAAACGGTGCTGGTCTTGCTATGGGTACCATGGATACCATTAACTACATGGGTGGAACACCTGCCAACTTCCTTGATGTGGGTGGTACAGCCAATGCTCAAACCGTTGCTAAAGGGTTTGAGATTATTCTTAAAAACACAAATGTTAAAGCAATTTTTGTAAATATCTTTGGTGGTATCGTACGATGTGACAGAATTGCTAATGGTATTTTAGAAGCAACAAAACTGGTTGATGTAAATGTTCCTGTTGTTGTTAGACTTGATGGAACCAATGCCCCAGAAGCAGCAGAGATTCTTAAAAATGCAAATATCGATAACATTATCGCAGCAACTGATTTAGGTGATGGTGCAGCCAAAGCAGTAGCAGCAGCAAAAGGAGAGTAATAGATGTCAATTTTAGTAAACAAAGATACAAAAGTAATCGTTCAAGGTTTCACAGGTGGTGAAGGTACATTCCACGCTGAACAATGTATGGCGTATGGAACACAAATCGTTGGTGGTGTAACACCAGGTAAAGGTGGTCAAGAGCATCTTGGTCAACCTGTATTCAACACGGTAAAAGAAGCTGTTGATGCTACAGGTGCTACCGTTTCTATGGTATTTGTTCCACCTGCATTTGTGGCTGATGCTGTTATGGAAGCTGCTGAAGCTGGTATTGAGTTGGCTGTTGTTATTACAGAGGGTGCTCCTGTTCGTGACATGCAAGCTGCAAAAGCGTGTGCAACTAAAAACGGTATGATGACCATTGGACCAAACTGTCCAGGTATTATTACGGCTGATGAGTGTAAGATTGGTATTATGCCAGGAAGTATTTTCAAAAAAGGTAATGTGGGTCTTATCTCTAAGTCTGGTACACTTACTTATGAGGGTGCAAACCAAGTCTGTAATGAAGGATATGGAATCACTACAGCAGTTGGTATTGGTGGGGATCCAATTATTGGTCTTTCATACAAACAACTGCTTCAAATGTTCCAAGAAGATCCTGAAACTGAAGCGATTGTAATGATTGGTGAGATTGGTGGAGATCTTGAGATTCAAGCTGCGGCTTACATTAAAGAGAACATCACCAAACCTGTTGTTGCTTTCATCGCTGGTCAGACAGCACCTGCTGGTAAAAGAATGGGTCACGCTGGTGCGATTATTAGTGGTTCTGCTGGTACAGCAAAAGAGAAAATGGATGCACTTGAAGCTGCAGGTGTAAAAGTTGTTGTCTCTCCTGCTGAGATTGGTAAGGCTGTTAAAGAAGTACTTTCTTAGATTCTTCTATTTTTAGACAAGGCACTTGCCTTGTCTCTATACTTTTTCCCACTCAAATTTTTTAATACTCCTGCTCTTACAAAGTTTTTTATCATCAAATTTATTTTGATAATCGACTTAAAATCCCTTATAGTTAATGTGCCGTTACCTATGAAAAAGTTCGTAAAATTGTGATTAAGATATTCCCTCGAACTCAGGTTGTAAAATTTCAACCTAAAAATCTAAAAAAACATGCTATAATTTTTCCAAATAAGTTTAGTAAATAGAAGTAGATGTTAAAATTGTTGAATATAATTTTGCATAATTTGTTATGATTTGGAGGTAGAGAGATATGAGAGAGATACTACTTGTTAGTATATCTGCGTTATTAGGGTATATTGTTTTCTCCGCATTTTCGACAACTGCTACCCCCCAAGAGGCTCTTCGTAAAATTATTGAACAACCTCAAGCTGATATGCAAAAAACTCAAGAATTGGCATTTAACAAGCTTGTAAATGAGAATGAAGAGAACATCATTGCACT
>JANTGV010000286.1 GCA_024762745.1 Sulfurimonas sp.
ACTTGCACCTTTTATCTGGATGATATCTACCTCTTTTAAACCTGAAGATGAGATATTTAGCTCAACCATAAGCTTGCTACCCCACCACTGGCACATTTGGGAAAATTACAGAGATGCTTTTACAAAACAGCCACTTTTAAAATATATGATAAACGGTGTTATTGTTACAGGAACCATTTTTATACTGCAGATGACTTTTGCAATTCCGGCAGCCTATGCCTTGGCAAAACTGAAGTTTAAAGCAAAAAAAATATTTTTCTGGTTGGTGCTTTTTTCACTCTTGATCCCGCCACATGTAACAGCTATTCCGGTTTATCTAGAGCTCTTTAAAATTGGAGCACTCGATACCTATGCCGCTTTGATTCTGCCTTGGAGTATATCGGTATTTAGTATCTTTTTAATACGACAGTTTCTAAAAACCATACCCGACGACCTTATAAACGCGGCACGAGTAGACGGCATGGGAGAAATTACCATACTCTTTAGAGTTATAATCCCCTCCTCTTTGCCCGTTATCACAGCTTGCGGTATCGCTTCTGTCATAGCACACTGGAACGACTACTTTTGGCCACTAATCGCTATAAACAGCACAGAACTCTATACACCTCCTCTTGGGGTCACCTTCTTTAGAGACGAGGTTGCCGGAACAGACTACGGACCATTAATGGCAGCTGCTACAGTTATTATACTGCCGCTCGTTACAGGCTTTTTACTCGCTCAAGATAAGTTTATAAAAGGTATCTCCACACAAGCTGGAATAAAATAGAGAGAACTTTCGGGAGATATCAGTTTTTAACAGAAGATTGATATATCCCGAAAGGGAACAAAACACAACAGGAGAAAAAAATGAAAAAAATGCTTATTGCGTTTGGTTTAACAGCAGCACTCGCATCATCTCTACTTGCTAAAACAGTAGTTGAGATTGCCTACCCATACCCTTTTCTTTTTAAACATGTACATCAGGAGCTAAAAGAGAAGTTTGAAAAACAAAACCCTGATATCGAAGTAAAAGTAAGACCTGGTGCAGAAGATTATGAAGATGCTACGCAAAAGGTTTTAAGAGACTCTATCACAAATAGAATGCCTGATATCTCATTTCAGGGCTTAAACAGATTTAGAATATTTGTTGATAAAGGTTTAGCAGTAGACTTGGCACCATTTATCAAAAACGACCCAAAAATGAGTGAAAAAGGTTTTAACGAGAGTATGTATGCAGCCGGAAGATTTGGTGAGCATGTATATGGTATCCCTTTTGCAGTGTCTCTTCCAATAGCATACTACAATATGGACTTGGTTAAAAAAGCTGGCTGGGATGTGAATCATCTTCCAAATACGTGGGAGGAGGTAATAGCACTCTCTAAAAAGATAAATGCTTTAAAAATTGAAAATAAATATGGTATGGCGTTTCAGTGGGATATTACTGGTAACTGGCTCTTCCAGGCACTTAACTTCTCACAGGGCGGCAAGCTCCTTAGTGATGACGAGAAAAAAGTGGCTTTCACAAGTCCTATAGGCAGATGGTCTATGGCAACTTTCCAAAAGTTTTTTACAGAAGCTGGAATGCCAAACAGATTAAGAAAAGTAAACAGAGCTGACTTTATTAATGGAAATGTTGGGGTAATGTTTAACTCAACATCAGATCTCTTTAAAGTATCAAAAGCGATTGGTGATAAATTTGAGCTAAAAACTCACCAATTCCCAGGAGTTATAAGCAGATACGGTCACCTACCAGCAGGTGGAAATGGTCCTTTAATGCTCACAAAAGATCCTGAAAAGCAAAAGGCAGCTTGGAAAGTTATCAAGTTCTGGTGCGGACCTGAAGGTTCAAAAGTGGTTGCTAAAAATACAGGCTATATGCCACCAAACCAGTTAGGTGCACAAGAGTTGGTAAAAGAGGGATTCTATGAAAACAATCCAAACAACTACACTGCAGTTGAAGAGCTACCTCTTATGACAAAATGGTACGCATTCCCTGGAGATAATGCACTAAAAATAACAGAAGTTATCTACAAAGCGATGCAATCAATCGCAGATGGAAGCGAAAAAGATAGTGACAAAGTCGTAGATGATATAGCAGCTAAAATTGAAAAGCTTATCAAGTAATAGCAGTTTGGAAGATGCAAAAACATCTTCCAACAACCCTTAACTCGAATTATGTAGTAGAAATTATAGAGCGAACATTTGTCATTACGCTAGCACCAGTTACAAAAGTTCATAGATTAGCCACCAGGTTAACCTTATGACCGTAAAGACACTCGATACACTTCTTGCACTTCTATTGCATAATCCGGGTTTAATGTAGCAATCACTCAGGGGCAAAAGAGTTGTAAAAGATTGTTTTTATAAAAACAATCTTTTACAACAAGGCGATAAACATCACTGAAGTGATTAGAAAAGCTATTGAGTCAATAGTAGACGGAAGCGAAAAAGATAGTGACAAGGTCGTAGATGTTCTAACGACTAAAGTTTAAAAACTTACACAACAACAAAGGAGATACAAATGAGACTTAAAAGTATATTTTTCATAGCCTATTTTGCAATGGCTATGAATCTTAATGCAGCTACTAATATAACTTGGTGGCACGCTATGGGTGGGAAACTAGGTGAAGTTGTTAACGAAATGGCTCAAAATTTTAATAATTCACAAAGTGAATA
>JANTGV010000287.1 GCA_024762745.1 Sulfurimonas sp.
CGCATGGTGGAGATAGAGTCAGTGTTCGTGGCAGTGACTTGCACGTTTATGGATACCTCAAAAACTTTTTGTTTCCAAGAGAGTTTTTAGACAAAAAGATAGGTGTTCTCAGTGGTGGTGAAAAAAATCGTGTCGCACTGGCCCTGCTCTTTACAAAAGATGTAGATATACTCATACTTGATGAGCCTACAAATGATTTGGACATCCCTACAATTAACATACTTGAAGAGCAGTTAACAAATTTTGCAGGTGCAGTAATCATTGTAAGTCACGATAGATACTTTGTAGACAAGATAGCAAAAAAACTTTTCATCTTTAAAGATGACAAACATATTGAAGAGTCGCATCAGCAGTATTCAGAGTACTTGGAGCTGGAAAAGGAGCTAAAAGAACTCGATGAAATGGAAAACGCAGCAAAGACTCAAAAGCCAAAAGAGCAGATAAGAGAGAAGCAGAAAACTTTAAAATTAACATTTAAAGAGAAACTTGCACTTGAAAAACTTCCTCAAGAAATAGAAGAACTCGAAGAAAAAATCGAAAAGAAAAATGAGTGTTTAGCTGATCCTAAATGTTATGAAGAGATAGGGATTAGTCAACTGGCACAAGAGTTATCTGAAATAGAAGAGATATATGAGCAAAAAGTTGAAGAACTTTTAACGATTCAGGAAAAAGAAGAAGAGATAAACTCTTAAGAGAGCTTATCTCAAAAAACTACTTCTTGGCTACTTTTGACCCTCTTTTAGAGAATCAGCAATTAAAAATGCTAATTCAAGAGCTTGGTCTGCGTTTAGACGTGGGTCACAATGAGTATGATAACGAGAAGATAAATCCTCTTCAGTTACTGTAAAAGAACCACCGATACACTCAGTTACATTTTTACCAGTCATCTCTAAGTGAACACCTCCACCAAAAGTACCTTCAGACTTATGCACTTGGAAAAACTCTTTCATCTCAGTAAGAATAGCATCTACAGGACGAGTCTTATAGTTGTTTGAAGATTTTATAGTGTTTCCATGCATAGGATCACATGACCATACAACTTTCAAACCTTCTCTCTCAACCGCTCTAATAAGTGCAGGAAGGCCATCACCAACTTTACCAGCACCCATTCTAACAATTACATTCAGGCGACCAGCTTCATTTTCTGGGTTTAAAGTATGTGCCAGTTTCACTAAGTCTTCAGGGTCCATAGTTGGTCCAGCTTTTACACCTATAGGGTTTTTAACACCTCTTAAAAACTCAACATGAGCGCCATCAAGTTGACGAGTTCTATCCCCTATCCATAACATGTGTGCTGAAGTATCATACCACTCATCTGTTGTAGAGTCTTTTCTTGTAAATGCTTCTTCATAAGGAAGTAATAGAGCTTCATGTGAAGTGTAAAAGTCTGTTTCTCTTAATGTTCTATATGTTCTAGAGCTGATTCCACACGCTTCCATAAACTTAAGAGACTTATCAATATCTTCTGCTAGTTTTTCAAACTTTTCACTCACTTCACCTTTGTGAGCAAAGTCTAAAGTCCACTGATGCACCTGATGCAGATCAGCCAAACCACCTGTTGCGAATGCACGAAGTAAATTTTGCGTTGCTGATGCCTGATTATAAGCCTTAATCATACGCTCAGGATCAGGAATACGAGCTTCTGATGTAAACTCTGAACCGTTTATAATATCCCCACGGTACGAATCAAGTGTAACACCATCTTGAGTCTCTGTATCACTTGAACGAGGTTTTGCAAACTGACCAGCCATACGACCAACTTTAACAACAGGTAAACCACCAGCATACGTCATTACGACTGCCATCTGCATCATAGCTTTAAAACTGTCTTTTATATTGTCCGCATGAAATTCAGAAAAACTCTCAGCACAATCACCACCTTGAAGTAAAAAAGCATTACCGTTAGCTACATTTGCTAACTGACTTTTTAGAGAACGGGCTTCTCCTGCAAAAACAAGTGGTGGATAGTTTCTCAACTCTGCTAAAACTCTCTCGAGCTTCGCTTTGTCAGTATAAGTTGGTTGTTGTAAAATTGGCTTCTCTCTCCAACTTGATGGGCTCCAAGTACTCATTATTAAACCTTAATATATATTTTTTTGGGATTCTATCTAAATATTCCTAAAAATAGGTATAACTGAGCTCTATATTCGTATACAAAAGCTTATTTTATGATTTCAGTCAGTATAATAGCAAAATAATTTAGATGGAGTAGTTATGCAGAAAAATGAACTTATATCTCTTGCTAATGAAATGTGTAAAGAGCTAATAACAATTATTGACACTGAAGAAAAAGCTTCAAAAGAGCAATTAGCTAACTATCTCTTTGAGTCTGCAGAACTAATCATGAATATAAATGACAAGGATATAAGCAGTACCGACTTTGCCGAAACACTTTTTCACAACGCCTATAAAGAGCTAGCTCAAAAAAGTTTATCATCCTACGAAACTACCAACCAAAATATAGATAAACTAGCTCAAATGCATGAAAAAACTCTTCTAGAGTGCAGTTCAGACAATATTAACCTCTCAGAAATAACAAATAAGTTTAATAATATACAGACGAATATGACAAATGAGGTTCAAAAAGCGAACCAAATTATAGATCAACTAAAACAGCAAATTAAAATACTTGAAAAAAATTCAAATCT
>JANTGV010000288.1 GCA_024762745.1 Sulfurimonas sp.
GCTAAAAATCACCAATACTACCTATTTAATATATATAGCATTTTTTCATACCAATAAAAAGTAAATGAAAATAATATAACTCCCATATTTGTATAACAAGTTTAACAATAAGTTAAATTTGTTTAAAAATCTTTAAGAAATGTATGTTATAATTTATACCAAGCAATCTTAAAAACATTAAAGGAGTTGAAATGAAGTTTGCAAAACTTAGTATAGCTGCGTTAGCAGTAGTAGGATTTAGTAGTAGTGCGGTGGCATTGGATTTAAGCGGTGTAACTGCGAAGCCATTTGTAAAAACAAAATTATATTATGAGACAGTTGATAAAGATACATTGAATAATGATCTTTTTAGTCAAGCAAGTGCATCTGGCGGAGCAATGGTAAGTGCTGGTGTTACTGGTGCACTAGATAGCTGCTGGGGATATGGTTTAGAGTATACTATGGTAGATACTCTTGGTCTTGAGAATATTCTTGTTAGTAATACTAGAATGGGTTATGGTATAGCTGGTGAAAATAAAGGTGGTGGTGTACCTGCTCTTGTTGATACACAGCACTGGGCATCTCAAGCATATGTAACATATAGTGCTTGTGACACAATTCTTTCAAATACAACTTTTAAAATCGGTAGACAATATCTTGATACACCGTTTGCATTTACTGAAAACTGGAATCTTGCTCCAAATAGTTTTGATGCTGCTGTAGTACTTAATCAAGATATTAAAAATGTAACACTTGTTGGTGCTTATGTTGGTAAAGGTAATGGAGTTGTAGGTGATGTTTTAAGAGGTAATACTGATGCTTCAGGTGGTGCAAACCCAGGTGCAATTGGTAGAGTGACAAATGGTGATAGATTTGAGTCTTATTTACCAGGTTATGCAACTACAGGTCATGGTACATACGCAGTAGGTGTATTAACTAACCTCGTAGCTGGTCTTCCAATTAACTTATGGTATTACAATGTGGGTAATACTGCAGATGCTTTATGGGTTGATGGTGCTTATAGTTTGAAACTTGCTGATGATATGAGTGTAGGTCTTGGTGCACAGTTTGGTCAAATGATGCCAGATGCTTCAGGTTCTGAAGATACTACAGGATATGCTGCTAAAATTGGTGGTAAAGTTGGTATGTTTGATGTAATGGCTGCATATTCAACAGTTGATGATGCTACAAATGGATTTGCACTAGCAAATACAGCAACTGGATTCAAGAAAACTAAACTTTATACTGCTGGTGTATACACAGATGGTACAGGTGTAGCAGTTCCAGGTTCAGATGCATTCAAAGTAAAAGCTTCTGCAAAAGTTCCTGGTATCGGTAAATTTATTGCTCAGTATGTTTCATGTGAAAATAATAACAATGCAGCAATGCAAAATGTTGATGAGTTAGATCTTATCTATGCTACAAAATTAGCAGGAATCGGTGTAAAGGCTATCTATATTAATAGAGATACTACTCCAGATACTGCAACAACTGGTTTTGGTATGGATACTAGCCACGTAAGACTTATCCTTTCTAAAAACTTCTAAGAAAAGATATTCCTTTAGACTTAGGGCTTTTGCCCTTCGTCTAGATTTATTAAAAAACTACAAAAAACTCTACAATTACTAAAACACTAAATAAAATATTAAAAAAACTCTTCTCTTTATTTAAAAATGCTAAACGAAACCTTCTGATAGAATCTCCTCGACCCGCTCTTGTCATTTGATTTTTTATAAATGTTTTTTTATGCACTTCTAAATTTTCAATTTGATCTTCTGTAAGAGGAGATTTTCCTTGTGCAACTAAAAATAGTGAGTACTCTTTGTTTAGAAAACGTGCTACATTTGGAGCAAGTACTTTATGATCTTCCAGATCAGTGAGTGAATTTGCCACTATAGTTCTTGCTTTTAACATGTTTATACCTATGAAAAGATGCATAATAAGTGCTGCAAGAGAGAGATTAATATTGATCTCATAGAGTATAAATGTACTAAATAGCATGGTTGTAAAGACAAATACAAATGTCACTATGTCATATCTTGCAATTGATTGCAGTGAATTCTCCTCACTTTCAGATGCTATGTTGATCCATGATTGATAATCTTTTAACTGTTTTTTAACGGCATATACCATAAATTCTAAACCTTTTTTATTTCATTCTATTATTAGATCGACAAAGCGTGAAAATTCTGCATTTTTTTTGCGATAAAAGTGTATTATTATCTTATGACAAAAGATAGATATAATGAAAATATAGAGATACTAAAAAGATATGCACATGCTTACTATGTGTTGGACAATCCACTGGTTACAGATGAGACATATGATGTACTTTACCGTGAAGTTTTAGAGTATGAAACGCGTTATCCAGAGAATAGAGCCTTTGATTCACCAACATTAAGAGTGGGTGGAATTGTTCGTGAGGGTTTTTCAAAAGCGACACATATCAAAAGAATGTGGAGCATGGAGGATATATTTGACCATGAGGGTTTAGAGCAATGGCTCAAGAGGATTGACAAAAATGTCACAGATGCTTCTTATTTTTGTGAGCCAAAGTTTGATGGCGCAAGTCTCAATATCATATATGAACATGGATTGTTAAAACAGGCTATCACTAGAGGTGATGGAGTGATAGGTGAAGATGTGACTGACAATGTCAAAACAAT
>JANTGV010000289.1 GCA_024762745.1 Sulfurimonas sp.
CCTCCTCTCACAAGCTGGAATCTGGTTTCTAGTACTCTACCTTAGCTCTTTAATACTCATAGGTTTTGCCGGAAAATTTGCCTCTAAAGAAGAGAGTTTAAAAGACTTCTACCTTGGTGGTGGAGGTTTTGGTGTTACAGTCTTGTTTCTTACTATGTACGCAACCCAGTATAGTGGAAACTCACTCATAGGCTTCGCAGGAAGTGCCTATAGAAATGGCTGGTTTTTTCTCGTTGGTGTCACCTTTATGATAGCAATAGTTGCCGGCTACCTGCTCTATGCTCCTAAGCTTTACCCTATGAGTAAGAAACATGGCTTTATCACCATAGGTGACTATATAAACTTTCGTTACAACTCTCAAGCTCTTACTTACTTGGTAGTGGGTATATCCATCTTTGCACTTTCAAACTATATGCTTACAAATCTTAAAGCGATTGGCTATATTATGGAGTATGTTACTGGCGGAGCTATCGGTTTTACAGAGGGCATAATCTTCATGGCTATTGTCATGGTTGTCTATGAGACACTTGGAGGTATGAGAAGTGTCGCATGGACTGATGCTATACAGGGTATCTTACTCTTTGTAGGTGTTATAATAATCTTTAGTGTTGTGATGGTTCACTACGGCTCACTAAATGAAAACGCAGCACTCTTTTTACAGACACAACCTGAACTTTTTAAAGAAGTTGCTCTTTCAAATCAAGTAACCTGGTTAAGTGTTTTAATACTGATATTTTTTGGTATTTCAGTCTACCCACAAGCTATTCAGAGAATCTACTCTGCTAAAAATGAGACTACTCTTCGTCGTTCACTCTCCCTAATGGTTCTAATGCCACTACTTACAACCTTGCCTCTGATAATCATCGCAATTATAGGTTCGGCACACTTTCCAGACTTGAATAAGGCAGGAAGTGAACAGATTATTCTATTCATGCTTAATAAACTGACTCACATAGAAGGAATGAGTATAGTTATAACACTTTTTGTGGCTGCTGCCATAGCTGCCATAATGTCAACTGTTGATAGTGCAATGCTTGCAATAGCTTCACTTTTCACACAAGACATTTACCATAAACGCAACCCAAACGCATCTCAAAAAAAGCTCACATATATTGGAAAAGTATTCTCATGGTTGATCATGGCATTTATGGTAATTTTAGCTATCTATCTACCATCAACTATCTGGTGGTTAATCCAGATGAAGCTGGAGATATTAGTCCATGTAGCACCTGCAATTATGCTAGGTCTTCACTTCAAAAATATAGATCGAAAAAGTATAATCTATGGTCTGCTGATTGGTCTATCTGTTACTCTTGCGTTTTTACTGACACCACTTCCATCTAAACCATTTGGATTTCATGCAGGAGTTATTGGGCTTATTTTTAACTTTTTAACTATATACTTACACCATAGATATATCACTAGAGGTTAGAAATGAATAGAGCACACCTAAAAGCCCAACTCTCAACCCTTGCACTTTCTATGTTTAGAAAAGACTTCTTTGGGATTTACCACGGTTCAATATCTGCAAAAACAGAGTCAAACCGTTTTCTAATAAATACAAAAGAAGCAGTTTTTGATGCCATCAATGAACATAGTCTTATAGAACTCTATTATAAAAAAGATTACAGATGGAACCAGGCAAGTATTGACTCTAAAATTCATTTTAGTATCTATTCACAAATATCTGAAGCAAAGTTTGTCTGTTTCTCTATGCCCCCTTTTGCTACTGCTTATTCACTTACACATAATATTATCATTCCAAAAGATTACTTTGGACACAAAGAGTTGGGTTCAGTCGAGATATTTGACCCAAAGCAGTTTGATGACTGGTATGATAGAGCTGCAAGTGAAATAGCCTACCATTTTCAAACACAAAAAACGAACATAATAGTAATACGAGGTTATGGTGTTTATGCTTATAACAGAGATATACACGAGATGGCAAAACAACTTGCTGTATTAGAAAAAAGCTGTAGATTGTTGATGCTTGATGGCTCTCAAAATGATTATAATTTTGACTAATTAAACACACAGAACAATACTTTTTTTAACATATTTATATAGATTTAAGAGCTTAAGTACTATCATAAGTCCATGAAAACTCTACTGCTTATACTAGCTCTTATCTCATTCTCTTATTCTGAGACTCTTGATTCTCTCTTGCATGATTATAAACAGGAGTCTGAGCTCTCTAAAAAAACGAAAAATGAGAGTGCTGGTAATATCATCGTATACACACGTGATGATTTGGAGAGAATGCAGGTTGAATCTCTCAAAGATATTTTAAAGTCTTTACGTCTCTTTGCCTACTCAGAAAATAAGATGAAAATGCCAGACATCTTAAATGAAGACCCTATGAACTACTACTCAAGCAGTGTAAGAGTTTACTTGAACGAGACCGAACTTGTATCAGGTATTACCGGTAGTGGTTTTATTCTTTTTGGTGATATTGAGATGGACTTTATAGACCATGTTGAAATCTACCAAGGTTTTCCATCATTTGATTTTGGTATAGAGCCAGCAACTACTGTCATTCGTCTCTACTCTAAATCTGCAGAGCATGATGAAGGTGGACGTGTTAAAGCAACACTCTCTACAGATGGAAGTAACAAAGAAAACGCATACTATACA
>JANTGV010000290.1 GCA_024762745.1 Sulfurimonas sp.
AGTTTAAAGGGATTGCATATGCAAAATGCATATGCAAATGGGAAAGATTGAAACTAAATAGCCTCTTCGTCTGTTTCACCTGTACGAATTCTGATAATCTTTTCAACATCACTGACAAAAATTTTACCATCACCGATTTTTCCAGTTTTTGCTGCCTCAACAACCGTTGCAGTAACCTGATCTACCATGTCTCCTGCAACGACCATTTCCATTTTGATTTTTGGTAGAAAATCCACTACATACTCTGCACCACGGTAAAGTTCGCTATGTCCTTTTTGACGACCATAACCCTTCACTTCACTCACTGTCATACCCTCTATCCCTATTTCTGCTAGTGCGTCTTTTACATCTTCTAGCTTAAAAGGTTTTATTATTGCTTCTACTCTTTTCATTATTATTGCTCCAAAAAGTTTTATTATTTTTCAATTGTAACCATATTTGATTACAAAATCAAGATACTAACCTCAAAAAGAGATTAGTTATTCATGTATCTTTCACCTTGAACAGATTCATCAAGACCCATTGTTTCATCATCTTCACTTACACGTGATCCGCCAGTTAATGCAGTCGCTATGTAGTAAACAACAACAGTACCGATAAGAGTAAATAATCCGACAACTACAACAGACTCAACTTGAACCATAAATTGTCCCATTCTGTCACCTGATTCTTTCAATGGACCATCCCATAACAGATCATTATCTTTTAAAGCTAAAAGACCAGTTGCTAAAGCACCCCAAAGACCAGCTAAGAAGTGAACACCGAATGCGTCCAATGAATCATCATAACCAAGTTTCTTTTTAAGGACTGTAACACCCCAGAATGCAAACAATGTTCCAACGATACCAACGATGAAAGCACCACCTACACTAACAAAACCTGCAGCAGGAGTAATAGCAACAAGACCTGCAACAGCACCTGTAGCAATTCCTAAAAGAGTAGGTTTTTTATACACAAACATTTCAGCAAGCATCCAAGTAATTGCAGCTGCTGCTGTTGCAACCGTAGTTGTCAGTAATGCTACACCTGCAATTGCATTTGCACCAAATGCAGACCCTGCATTAAATCCATACCAACCAAACCATAAAATAGCCGCACCAAGCGCAGTTAAAAGTACTGTAGCAGGTTTCATTGCAGTTTTTGGATATCCAGCACGTTTACCAACTAAGATAGCAAGTACAAGACCAGCCAAACCACCATTCATATGTACAACCGTACCACCGGCAAAGTCTAGAGCACCAGCATCAAACAGTAATGCACCGTCTCCACCCCATACCATGTGAGCAACAGGAGCATACACTGCAAGTCCCCAGATAGCTACAAAAACCAACCATGTTGAAAATTTGATACGCTCAATAACTGAACCCGCTGCAATAGCCACTGTAATAGCAGCAAAAGTACCTTGAAATGCAACAAATACATAAGTAGGATATGTTCCACTTAAATCTGTCCATTTAATTCCACTCAAGAATACATTTGAAAATCCACCCATTACATTTTGAACAGCAGCAGATTCAGCTGTACCGAATGCTATTGAATAACCAGCGGCAATCCAAACAACGAATGCAACTACAAATGCTCCAAAAACCATAGCATATGTATTGAGTACGTTTTTACTTCTTGTCATACCTGCGTAAAAAAGTGCAAGACCTGCAGGTGTCATAAGTAATACTAATGCAGTAGACATCATCATCCATGCTGTATCTCCGGTATCAAGTACCGGTGTATCCTCCGCCAATGCGAATGTTGGTAAAGCCAACAAAAGTGCCAATAACCATTTCTTCATGTGAATCCTTTAATTGAATATTTTCAAGGCAAAGTATAGAATAAAAAACTCCTCATATCTCATTTTAACTGATTAATTTTTAAGCAGCTTTAGTAATTCTTCTGTTTTTTAACAAATTACATAAAAGTTCATCATCTTTAAACATTTTATTAAGCCAAAATAAGATAATATGTATAAATTTAAATTTTAGGTGTTTCAATGAGCAACTTGTTAAACAATGGCGATGTACAAAGTATAAATATAGAAGAGACACTTCAAGATAGTTATCTTGACTACTCTATGAGTGTTATAGTCGGGCGTGCTTTACCTGATGTTAGAGATGGGTTAAAGCCTGTTCACAGAAGAATCCTCTATGCAATGGACAAACTAAATCTTTCTTTCGGTGCAAAATACAAAAAATCTGCACGTATAGTCGGTGATGTTATCGGGCAGTATCATCCACATGGTGACACAGCAGTATATGATGCATTAGTACGTA
Source organism: Sulfurimonas sp. (assembly GCA_024762745.1). The sequence goes on from JANTGV010000290.1 coordinate 2,265, forward strand.
TGGCACAAGATTTCTCAATGAGAATGGAGCTGGTTGACGGACAAGGAAACTTCGGTTCTGTTGACGGGGACTCTGCAGCAGCAATGCGTTATACCGAAGCACGTATGACAAAGTATGCAGGCGAACTTCTCAAAGACTTAGATAAAAATACAGTCAACATGATAGACAACTATGATGGCACGACAAAAGAACCTGATGTTATGCCGACACGCGTACCAAATCTTTTAATTAACGGTTCCTCAGGTATTGCTGTTGGTATGGCTACGAACATCCCACCTCATAATCCTACTGAAATCATGAACGGTCTTAAAGCACTTTTAGAAAACCCAAATATCACTCTATCTGAAATTATGGAACACCTCA
>JANTGV010000291.1 GCA_024762745.1 Sulfurimonas sp.
TCTCCATTGTAAGAAAAGATGACACAATCTCACGTCTTGGCGGTGATGAGTTTGTAATTCTCTTAGATAATTTAAGTACTCAAAAACAGAGTGCCATAGAGAGCTCATATAAAATAGCAGATAAACTGCATCAAACAATGCAGAAGCCGATCAAAATAGAGGGGAACTTACTACATCTTACACTCAGTATAGGTATCAATGTCATTGACTCAAAACAAAAAGACATACACGATATTTTAAAACATGCTGATATAGCAATGTATAAAGCAAAAGATGCTGGTCGTAACACGACTTGCTTATATAAAGAGGAGATGGGAGAATCAATAAATGAAAGACTAACCCTTGAAAATGAGTTGCGTTTAGCACTTAAAGAGAACCAGTTTGAACTCTATTATCAACCAATAGTTGAAACAAAAAGTGGTCAAATCACCTCATGTGAGGCACTCATAAGATGGAATCATCCTAAGCGGGGACTTATCTTTCCTGATCAGTTTATACCATATGCTGAAGAGAGTGACCTTATAATATCTATCGGTGACTGGGTAATAGAGAGTGCTTGCAGTCAATACCTGAGATGTCACGGAAAACTAGAAGACATAGCAATAAATATAAGCTCGAGACAGTTTACTCAAGAGGATTTTGTTCAAAAAATTCTTCATGCTACAGAGAAAAACGCTGTTCCTCCACACTCACTCAAACTTGAGCTAACAGAATCTGTAGCAATAGATAATCTTTCAAAGACTGTAGAGAAGATAAACCTTCTCAAATCACATGGTTTTAAACTTGCTATGGATGATTTTGGAACTGGATACTCTTCACTCTCCTATCTCAAAAATCTCCCTTTTGATTTTATAAAAATAGACCGTAGTTTTGTACAGGATATGCTTGAGAATGATGCTGATGCATCATTGGTAAAAACAATTTTAACAATCTCCAAGCAGTATAAATTTTCAGTGATTGCCGAAGGGGTTGAAACGCAACAACATGTCAAATTCTTAAAAGCACTCGATTGTGATTACTATCAAGGATATGTCAAGTCAAAACCCATTCCTGCAAATGAGTTTGAAAAATTATTCTTAGACTAACTCCTACTCACAGTAAGTTGCTAAAAGTCCCTCTTTAAGAGCTTTATAAGTCTCTTCTCCTTTTAACTTCTGAACTATTTTCAGAGCAAAACACAAAGACGTTCCAGGTCCACGAGATGTCATAACATTTGTATCTTCTACTATCATACTCTTATCACCTTGGTATCCCTCTAAACGAATCTGCTCTTCTACTGATGGGTAACATGTAAAATTCTGCTTTAAAACACCCGCTGCGTTTAAGGCAAATGGTGCTGCACAGATAGCTGCTATGTTTTTCCCCTTGGCATCCATCTCTTTTAAAATTCTCTGTACATTTTCATCATCTGCAAGAGCATAAGTTCCATCCCATCCGCCAGGAAGAACAATCATATCTATCTCATTAGATTCTACACTCTTTACTTCTAAATCTGTCTCTACTGTAATGCCATTGGCACCTTTTACTAGACTTTTTCCATCCAGTGAGGCAACAAGAACTTCAATCTCTGCACGTCTTAAAACATCTATAATTGTAACTGCCTCAATCTCTTCAAAACCTGTTGCTATCGGCACTAAAACTTTACTCATAACTCTCTCCTATTTCGTTGGAAATTTTTCCATTATTTTTTTTACAACTGCGTTTACTGCTTGAGTTCTCTCTTGTGGCGTCTCTTTATCATGCAACTCTTTAACACCAACTCCCCTCCAGACGACTTTTTTAGTTTCTGGGCTCAAAGCATCTACAACTAGTGTTCCTTCAGTATACTCGTAGGTGTGTGCCGTTGACATCATCATCCCACCATACCCAAAACCTCTATATCCAGATAAACCATAACTAATCTGTGTATCACTTTTGTCTTGAGCTCTTGCATTAAAAACAAAGATTAGATCTGCATTCTCTTTTGCTACCTTTGTGTAGTTTTTCTGTATTAACTCATTTTCAAGTGCATTTACAACTCTCTTACCAAAGAGTGTTTTCGAGGATTTTCCAATACTATTATCCACTGCAAATGTTTTTGCGTTTTTAAAGTCATATGACTCATCATAATCAACACTGACATCAAGTGTTGAACAACCAATAAAGAGGAGTGTACTCATTATCAAACTTAAAATCTTTATCATCACAAACATCCTTTACCAAGATTTTACCATTATTTTAGTACAATCCATAAAATTTAATAGAGGCAAAAATAATAATATGATTAATTATGACGCTATAAAACCTTTACTCTTTAAACTCCAACCTGAGACTGCTCACCATCTAGCCGAGTTTGCATTAAGAGTTCCAAACATCTGTCAACTTCCTTTTAATCCTTTTTTAAACTCTCACTTTGTAACAGATGACACTTTAAAGCAGGAAATTTTTGGAAGAGAGTTCTTAAACCCTGTAGGTCTTGGTGCAGGATTTGATAAAAACGCGACTATGATTAGAGGTATACAGATTCTTGGATTTGGATTTACAGAAATAGGCACAGTAACCCCAAAACCTCAGGCTGGAAACCCCAAACCTCGTATGTTTCGCCATATTGAAGAGGAGACTATCCAAAACGCAATGGG
>JANTGV010000292.1 GCA_024762745.1 Sulfurimonas sp.
CTGAAAATATTTTTTATGAACAAGGAAATAATAAATGATAAGACCTTTACTAAAAACGTATAAGTGTCTGAAGTGTGGATACATAAAAAATTCTCACCCAAAAAGCGATGCACTGATTATGGAAAACATTACAGAAAGAATATGTCCGAAGTGCCAAATTTCTATGGAAATTACTAATAACATGATAGACAAGCTTATTGGAATGCTGAAAAATTGATTAGATTATATTTCATTAGTAAACCGCAGATTGTGTAAAAAATATGCAGCAAAAAGAGAAAATTATGTTGGTAGATCTTTTAAAACAAAAAGATAAAATAAGAGAAATAATTGACACCGAAGATCGCACACTTAGTGAATGTAAAGAGTTATCATTTAAGGATTATACTTTTTTTCATATTGAAGAGTTAACATTTGAAGATGATTCTCCGAGAAAAGAAGCCTTAGAGAATGTCATCGGTGCATTGGATATTGATGGTATAAACTTTGTGTATCTTTTAATTGGAGATAAAATAAAAGTCTCTTTCTATCTTGGTGTATCAAAAATAAAATCTTCAAAAAAAGAGTTAGAACTCGATATTGATGATATTGGTACTATGATCTTAAAGCCAAGTATAGAGGGTAACTTTCGAGGTAGTAAAACTCAAGAGCTTAATAAAACACAAAAAGAGTCCCTTTTGGATGACTTTAAAAACTTCAAAAAAGTTGCTAGAATTGATGGAGTTCCTAATGTAAATGATGACAAAGAAGAGTTTCAAGGAGTTGATAGGCTTGTAGATATAATGATTGGTGAAGAGTTTGCTTTACTTGTATTAGCCGATCCACTTACAAGAGAGGAGGTGGTGAATATTGAAGATACTTTTTATGCTATTCACGACAAGCTAACACTTCTAGCAAAAATTTCTATTCAGGAGACACAAGGAGATAGTAGCACCACAGGCTGGAGCTATGGAACTAATGCTTCAAAAACCAATAGTAGTAATAGTAACATATCAAATACATTTACAAATGGTGATTCCCTTGGGGTGTCAGCTTCAGAAGGTTATAGTCCATCTGGTGGAGGAAAAAATGATTCTAAAAGTATAAATGATGGAATGAATAGAAGTCATTCACAAGGAAATACACTTGGCAAAAGTGACTCTATAGCAAAGGGTGAATCCTCCAATTTCAATGGTTCCAAGACAAAGAACAGTGGACGTAATCAAGGTTATGAAAAAACAGACAAAGTTATTAACGAATGGATAGAGTATCTTGATGAAATACTGCTTCCTAGATTGGAATATGGTAAAAGTAAAAACTTATTTCATTCTAGTGTTTATATACTTGCAAATGAGAAAGGAAATCTTCTTAAGTTAGGAAATACAGTTAAGTCTTTATTTAGTGGTACCCAAAACAATAAAGCTCCTTTAGCAATACAGTATATTGATAATAAAGTAGAAATACAAAATATACAAAACCTTCAATACCCGTCATTTGAATCAGGATATAAAGGAAATGATGAACAACTAAGACTGCTTTTTTCAAAAGTACGAAGTAAAATAGGAAGTTGGTTGTCTACAAATGAGCTAAGCGTTATAGCATCTCTACCAAAAAAAGAGGTTGTAGGTCTCACACTCAAAGAGGAAGTTGAATTTGGTTTAAACATTAAAAATACAAATTTAGATAACGAAAATCAGCTACTACTAGGAAGCTTGGTGAAAAGTGGTAATGTACTTGATATCGATATCTCAATCGATAAAAGAGACTTAAACAAACATACATTTATCGCTGGCGTAACTGGAAGTGGAAAAACTACAACTTGCCAAAGAATTTTAAACTCTGCTCAATATCCATTTATGGTGATTGAACCAGCAAAAACTGAATATAGAATTTTAACTAAAAATAGAGATGATATAACTATCTTTACGCTAGGTGATGATAGTGTGGCTCCTTTTAGAATCAATCCATTTGAACTGTTTAGTGGAGAGAATATCACTTCACGAGTAGATATGATAAAGGCAAATATAGAAGCTGCCTTTGATATGGAGGCTGCAATCCCGCAACTTATTGAAGCAGCACTCTATGAGTGTTACGAGTCTTATGGATGGGATATTTCGACTTCTACTAACGATAGATATGATGACCCGTTCGCAGATGGTGTATACTCTTTTCCAACCTTAGATAATCTTATAAAACAAGTTGAAAAAGTAGTTGACAAGCAAGGCTTTGATGATAGACTAAAGAATGACTACCTAGGGTCAATTCGGGCTAGACTACAAGGACTACTTATAGGTTCTAAAGGATTGATGTTAAATACTAAACGCAGTGTGGACTTTTCAAAACTCTTAGAAAGAAATGTTATATTAGAGCTTGAAGAGATTAAAAGTGGAGCTGAAAAATCTCTACTTATGGGGTTTATACTTATAAATTTAAATGAAGCATTAAAGCAAAAATATAAACAAGATAAAAATTTTAGACATATTACACTTATAGAAGAGGCTCATAGACTACTCGCTAAATATACTCCAGGAGAGAACCCAAGTAAAAAACTAGGTGTTGAGACATTTGCAGATATGCTAGCTGAAGTTAGAAAGTATGGCGAAAGCTTAGTGATTGTAGACCAAATTCCAAATAAACT
>JANTGV010000293.1 GCA_024762745.1 Sulfurimonas sp.
CATCAGACAAATTACTTTAAAGAGTCGTTTGGGGATGTTGTCTCTTTGACACACTATAAATCATTAAGTGAGCTGAAGTGTAAAAATGCATTTTTTATAGCAAATGAGATATTTGATGCATTTCCATGTGAACTCTACTTTAAAGGTAAAACAGCTCGTGTTGATGGAGAGAAGATAGAATTTGATGTTGATAACAGATGGGTAGAGCAAAAGGCTAAAAAGTATCATAAAGATAGAGGTGAGATTGCTATTGGTTATGAAGAGTTTGCAAAAGAGATGGCTGACTCTTGTGAGAAGTTTGAATTTATGACTTTTGATTATGGGGAGATGCAGGCACGTCCAGATTTTTCTTTAAGAGTCTATACAAAACACGAAGTCATTCCATTCTTTGATGAGAACATCAAACGCAGTGAACTTTTTGGAAAGTCGGATATAACCTATGATGTTACCTTTGCTCATGTTAAAGATGCCTACGAAGATGCAGGTGTAAGGTTTATAGAGCTAAAGGCTCAGATGGTAGCTTTAGTTGATATGGGCATTTTAGAGCTTTTAGAGATTTTAAAAGAGAACGTGGAAGAGAAACTATATAAGCAGGAACTAGAGAAAGCAAAAATGTTGATTATGCCTAACTTTTTAGGCGAAAGATTTAAAATGTTACGTTTTAGAAAGGCTTAAAGCCCTTCTATCATTTTAAATAGCTCTTCTGGTCTATTTGAGTTTTTGATGGCATTATCTTTTGTGATAACTCTTTTTTGAAGAAGCTCTATGAGCTGTTGCGTTTGAGTAGTCATATTAGTTTCTTGTTGGTTTAGTTGCATTTGAGAGTAAATCTGGTGTACTTTATCTTCACGAATTTGATTCTGAACAGCAGGATTTGTAATAAGAATCTCTTGTGTTGCAACTTTACCGCCACCAATTTGTGGAATAAGTGTTTGAGATACAACAGCGATAAGGGAGGTTGCAAGTTGAGCTCTCACCTGAGCCTGTTCTTCACCATCGAAAACATCGATAATACGGTTAATAGTACCAGGCGCAGAGTTGGTGTGCAGCGTTCCAAAAACTAAGTGACCTGTCTCTGCAGCAGTTAGTGCGGCACCAATAGTCTCAGCATCCCTCATCTCCCCGATTAATATAACATCCGGATCCTGTCTTAGCGCAAATTTCAGTGCAGAGGCAAATGAAGCTGTATTTGTTCCAACATCACGTTGGGAGAAGAGACACTTGTTGTTTGTGTGAACAAACTCCACCGGATCTTCAACTGTAATAATATGGCGATGTTCAGTTAAGTTAAGCTCATGTAGCATTGATGCTAGAGTTGTAGACTTACCACTACCAGTTGGACCGGTAACAAGAATGAGCCCTTTTTCTCTTTTTATAAGTTCTTTAAAGATAGGAGGGTTTCCATACTCATCAAGAGTAGGGATGTCGATAGGAATCATACGAAACGCACAACCTATACCACCAATAGTTCTATAGTAGTTCGCACGAAAACGCCCGATACCTTTTAACTCAAAAGAGAAGTCAAGCTCATTATGCTCTTCAAACTCTTTCTTTAGTTTGTCTTCGATGAGAGAGTAAGCCATCTCTTCAATCTCTTTTGCATCAAGCTTTGGCAGATTCAGAGGCTTAAGCTCTTTATCTATTCTGATTTGAGGCTCACTACCGACAACAAGGTGTAAATCCGAAGATTTAAAAGCCATAACACTTTTTAGTAATTTTTTAATATCAATCGATTTATTAGCAGCAGGTTGTCCTGGTGCAGTAGTCTGTTCACTCATATAAAAACTCCTTTAAAATTTTCTTCATTAAACCCTACAATAACTCTCCCTTCAAACTCTATTACAGGTCGTTTTATAAGTAGGTTCTCTTTACAAAGCCACTCTTTTTGTCCAGCCTCGTCTAAATTCATCTCTTTTAGTTTTAGATTTCTATATGTTGTACTTCTTGCATTGAAAAGAGTCTTCATATCTACTGTTTTTAACCAAGAGGATACTTTATCACATGGGAGTGGTTCTGATTTAAAGTCATGTAGCACATATTCCAAGTCATGTTTTTTAAAAAATGAGAGTGCTTTTTTTACACTATCACAGTTTTTAATTCCATAAACTTCTATCATCTTGTTACTCAATTATCTTTGGTACTATGAAGAAGTGGTCGCCACTCTTTGGAGCATTTTTTATAATGTCATCATTGACTGTTGTGTTGCATGAAGGTGTATCTTCTCTAAGTGGAGTAGGGGAGTCGTTCATAGCAAAATTGTCATCAACTCCAGTAGTATCAAGTTCACTTAGATTATCAACAAAGCTGACAATCTCTGATAATTGAGACTTGATCTCTTCTCTTTTATCATCGCTGATTTTTAAAAACGACAGTTTTTCTAATCTTGCTAACAGTGCGTCATCTACTTGCATTTACAATCCTACTACATTTCAATTTGTATGATTTTATCATATTTTGATAAAACTTTAACAAAATATGCGATATTATTTTGAACTTTTTGAAATAAGGAAATATTTTTGAGTTTAAAGAATGATTTAGATATGGTAAAAGAGGAGTTAAACTCCGAAGAGAAGTTTTTTGAGAAAGCAGTTATTACAGAAAAATTCGT
>JANTGV010000294.1 GCA_024762745.1 Sulfurimonas sp.
TCCATACTGATACTCTATAAACGCACCAAGAGTTAAGTTCTCTTGAGCCTTAGTAGTAACTCCAATCATAGGTCTTATAGAGTACCAAGTATAAATTTCAATCTGATAAGCACTCAGTACTCTCTCCCAATACCTGTAGCCCAAACCAATACCATAGCTTATTTCAATATTATTATTTAGAACTCTACTTTGTGTAAATGAGATATCTTTATCGGTTACTGTATTTAAAGTACTCGCTACCAAACTGCCAAAACCAAGGTCACTATCACGATATGAGCCTGTGTAGACTGTATTTCCGGTAAGTATCATAAAGTTATAATCTATTTTAGAGCGATATGATGAGTCTTCCTCTATTATATAGCCAAGACTAAGTTCAACTCCCCCTACTTCTACATAATTAGAGGTTTCGGTGTCTAAGAGATTTTTCGATCTATCATACTCTCTATAGTCCATACTCATACCGACAAAAGAGATGGATGTCGTAAACACAGAATCTTTTGCAAAAGTATTTGTTATTATAAATATAGAAAGTAAAAAGAGATACCTACTCATACTCGCCCTTTTTGTCTACATCAATTAGCATACAATATTTAACATAATTATACAGTTTACAAGTGAGTTGGTTGTGAGTTAGATAAAAAATGTGTTAAATTTCCATAGCACCTTTGGCTAATTTTGCCCATGCTGATGTACTATCAGCATTTACAGACTCTTGATAAGCTTTCATAGCCTCTTCATCTCTCCATAGTTTACTATATACAGTTCCTAGAAGATATTTCTGTCTTGCTCTGTCAGATTTATTCAACTCTACACTATTTAATGATTCAATAGCCTGTAAAGCACTGTTATAATCTTTTTTATTTGTATATGATTGGTAAAGAGTAAACTCAACAAATGGACTTTGAGGATTTGATGAAGATGATTTTTGAATCTTCATTATCTCTTCACCATACTTTATAACTATATTGTCATCTTTACGGTCACTTCCAACAGCCATGACCGATGCGTATCTATCTAGGTCTTTATAGTCAAGACCAAACACTTTTTGTACATCAGCTATGGAGAGTATCATCTCATCACTTTTCTCAAGTCTCTGATAAGTATCAAAAAGATATCTATAAACATCTTTATAATCCGATGATTTTACATTATCTATAAGAGAAATAAGGTCTTTTGATGCATCTAGTACATCACTATAATTTCCTATTGAAAAATCTATTTTAATGTATCTAAATAACCATTTTTTACGTTCATCTAAACTCTTTGATTTAACATTTTTGCTCGCAACTCTTTTTGCTAGTTGATAATCTCCACCTAACATAGAACATTCATATATTCCATCATCCCATTCGTTAGAGAGCGTAATGTTATAATCATTTGCTATATTGAGTACCTCTTGACACTCTCTATTATCAAGAGAGTTATTCATAACACCTACAGCAGCCTCAATAATTAAAGTATCTAAATCAGTGTATACCTCTTCATCAAGTTTTAAAAGCTGATTCTCAGATGCCAAAACATCACTATACATGCCACTATCTAAAAGTAATTTTGCCTTCTCATAAACTGCTCTTTCTCCAATAGTATCATTAGGATATTCAGATATCAACTTCTCATATTCAGCCAGTTTTGCACTGTCATTCAAGTCAGATGTATCAAAAAAGAGTTCATCTTTTGCCACCTCAATCTCATCTGTAAAACTTCCATCAGAGTAGCTGCTTAAGTACTCATTCAAAGCATTTAGAGCTTCTATTTTCTTGTCTGTTTTAGCCAGCCATAGAGCTCTCTTTCTCATAAGAACTTCACGCTCCTCTTCCTGCTCTTTCATCTCATCTATAATTGCTTTTGCAATCATGCTCGCTATCTCATATTTAGTTCCATCAGCAAATGTATTCATCATATCTGTAGAACTTTGGATATTACTTATAAAATAACTTGGTTTTGCCTTAATAATTTTTCTCACATACTCACTCGACTTATTGAGTGAAGAGCTAATTCTTATTTTTGCTAAATGGTAAGCTGCAGTAACTCCTACATCTATATCTTCTGTTTGATTTAATGCTTTTTTATAAAAACTGACTGCTTTTGTTGTACTACCTGATGACTCTAGCATTTCACCCAAGTAGATATACCCCCATTGAGAATAGAGAGAATTTTCATGCTCACTAAAGAGTCTGTCAAAAAAATAATCCGCATCTGTATTGAGCCCAATCTTTGAATAAGCATTTGCTGTTAAAGATAAAACCTCTGGTATATTTTCATCTGAAGAGTACTCTCGAAGGTATATCTTGGATATTTCCAAAATATTCTCGTAATTGTTTAACTTACCATATACCTTGATTTTATAGTAGATAAGTTCTGCTTTAAAGAGTGTATTGGGATATGCCTCGAGAATCTCATCTATTAACTCGAGAGCACGTTCATATTTTCCCTCTTCATAATACTTTTTTATTTTTAAATAGTCTGAAACATCTTCAACTTTTTTAATATATACCGGGTTTCCTTTTATATCAAGTCCGCCTACATAGGGCAGCTTACTTTTCTCTGAATAATATGGAAAGTTTATAGCTATTTCTGGTCTCGGTTTTTCATTTATAAGAGGTAGTT
>JANTGV010000295.1 GCA_024762745.1 Sulfurimonas sp.
CATTATACTAACTCTATCTCATAGTCTTCGATTACTGTATTTGCTAAAAGCTCTTCACACATTTTCTCTGTATCAGCCATCGCTTTTGTTTTGTCATCAGTCTCTAATTTTAAAATAATCTGTTTCCCAACACGAACATCATTTACGCCTTCAAAGTGAAGTGAATCAAGTGCATGGTGAACTGCTTTTCCTTGAGAGTCTAAAACACCCGCTTTTAAAGATATATTTACTATTGCTTTTATCATTACTATTTTCCTAAAATTCTATTTAATACTTGCTCGTAAGCTACTGTTAATCCACCAAGACCTTGGCGGAATCTATCTTTATCCATTTTTTCACCACTGTCAATGTCCCAGAAACGACAATTGTCAGGTGAGATTTCATCTACTAAGATAATATTTCCGTTTAAGTCTTTTCCAAACTCTAGCTTGAAGTCAACAAGGTTCAGACCTTTTTGAGCAAAGTATGGCTTGAGTATATCATTTACTTCTCTAGCCATACGGCGAAGTTTATCAAGCTCATCTTGATGGTCAACCAACTCTAAAATTAGTGCATGTTGATCATTTAGTTTAGGATCACCTAAGTCATCATTTTTATAATCAAATTCTACTAGAGTAAAAGGAAGAATTTTTCCATCTTCTATTCCTAGGTTACGGGACAGAGAACCTGTTGCAATGTTTCTAACAATAACTTCAATAAGAATAACATCAACTTTTTTGTGAAGCATATGGTTCTCATCTATCATCTCAACGAAGTGCGTTGGAATACCGTTTGATTCTAATAGTTTAAAAAGTTCAGTGGATATTTTGTTATTAAGTGCGCCCTTACCAGCTTCACTAGATTTTTTTTCGCCATTAAACGCAGTTAAATCATCTTTGAACTCTGAGATTACTAAGTTTTCATCATCAGTCAAAAAAAGTCTTTTAGCCTTCCCTTCGTAGAGTAGTTCTTTTTTTTCTATCACTGTTACTGTCCTTTTATTATCACTAAAGCTTTGATGATATCTACAGCTTCTTTTAGTTGAATATCTTTATTTATTATCTCTGGTGCAATTATATCTTTTTTATCTTTTTCTTCTTCTTTTTCTTCTTCTTTTTTGCCATTAACTTTAACAAGTTCTTCTTCGAGATGTTTTTTCAGGTCAGCCTCTTTTATAGCAAAACCATTCTCATGTGTCTTTACTTCACCTGGAAGAACTTCAATATCTGGTTTAACACCAACAGCTTGAATAGTTCTACCGCTTGGGAGATAGTATCTAGCAATCGTAAGCTTAATGGCTTCTTTTGCAGTAATAGGAAGGACAACTTGTACACTTCCTTTTCCAAAAGTGTTTTCTCCTAAGATAACACCACGTCTATGATCTTGAATTGCACCACTTACAATTTCAGAAGCACTTGCACTTCCTCCATTAATAAGGACAACTAACGGTACTTCAGTAATTGTTGTACTTTTTGAAGCACTATATACTTTTTCATCACTTTTGTGGCGTCCTTTTTGAGAAACAATAACTCCCTCGTCAACAAATAGATTTACTAAGTCAACAGCTTGATCAAGAAGTCCACCAGGATTGTTTCTTAAATCGAGAACAATTCCCTTAGTGCTCGCTTGCCTTTTTTTAATCTCTTTTGCAACATCTGCAGCAACTTTTTGATCAAAACTAGCAACTCTTACATATAAAATATCATCACCAATCCTTTTAGCATGTACTGATTCAATAGTGATATTTCCGCGAACAATATGTATATTAAGCGGTTTGCTTTCACCTTTACGCACTATTGCTAAGTCTATCGGTGCACCAACTTTTCCACGCATAAGAGAGACAGCCTCATCGATAGTCATACTGATAGTCGATTTATCATCAATCTTTAAGATAATATCACCAGATTTCAGACCCGCTTTGTCTGCAGGTGTTCCATCAATAGGAGCGATGACAGTAAGGGCCCCATCTTTTATACCAACAGTAATACCAAGTCCACCAAACTCTCCGCTTGTTTGAACTTTTAATTTTTTGTAATCTTGTTGAGTTAGATAGTTTGAGTGTGCATCCAGATTTTTTAACATACCGTCAAGTGCTTTGTCCATCAGCTCTTCAATAGTAACTTCATCAACATTATACTGCTCAACTATACTGATAACCTTTGAAAACTTTGCTAATGACTGAAGTCTTGAAGCCTCAGCATCTTCTATAGAACTTTTAGCAAACAGTGTTGAAGAGAAGAGTAGAGTAATAGCTAAAGTAGCTGAAGCAAAACCGAGGGTAATAAATTTTTTATTTTTCATGTGAGTCAATCCAATATTATTTTAAGAGGATATTATAGTTTAAAATAGTAAAAAGAGGTTTAAATTAGAGCTCTATATCATCCAGTGCATTAAACTTTTTCTTTAATGACTCTATATCCAGTAGCTTGATGAACTGTTTATATCTATCTATTTGAGTTTTTTGTGTCCTGTTTTCATCTTGGAGTTTATTTATTTTTATTTTATACTCATTAATGGTTTCTTGAAATTTTTTATTCTCTTTTTCTATACTTTCAAGAGTCTCTTTTTTCTGTTGTTTTTGAATTTGTTCCCGTTTTTCTTTCTCTTTTAGTCTTCTTTGAAC
>JANTGV010000296.1 GCA_024762745.1 Sulfurimonas sp.
TTTGTAAATCTATGCCATAGGCTATCTAAGACTAAATTCTCAAAGCTGATGCTAAATAGATTATCATCTAAAAACTTTACATATGATGGGGAGGAGAACTTCTTATCATCTCTATTGGCGAAATCCTTCCTATAATGAACTCCTCTGCTCTCCTCTCTTTTTAAAGCAGAGAGTATCATCGCCTCTGCAATATAAAGAGCATTTTTCAACTCAATAATAGAAGAAAGCTCTACATTGTTCTCTCTGTCTTTATTGACACAGTGTAAACCATACTGCTTTTTAAAAAGGTACTGCGTATATTCAAATGCATCAACTAATGACTTTTCATCACGAAATAAACCCACATTTTTAAATAGTGATTCACCTAAATTTTTTCTCATGGCATTTATATTAAAATGACTCTCACCATCTATGATTAAATCAAGTCGACGTAACTCTTTATCTATATCTGCATAGTCTATAGGTAAAAACTCTCGTCTTCTTACCCTCTTTCCAGCCTCACTCCCTGCAAGTCGTCCAAAGTATATCCCTTCTAAAAGAGAGTTTCCACCTAGACGGTTTGCACCATGTACACCTGTTACTGCACACTCTCCACAAGCATATATACCTGGAATATCAGTAGAAGTATCTCCTCTAGTCCAGATGCCTCCTATACTATAGTGAGCCGATGGTGTAATCTCTAAAAGTTCAGTTAAAATATCCACTCCTGCACTGTTAAGTGCCATTTTTTGAGTTGATGGCAATTTTGTCTCTATCAACTCCTTAGACAAGTGTCTAAAATCTAAATAAACCTTATGACCCTCTAGCATATGCTTGGCAATTTCACGAGAGAGTTTATCCCGCGTTTGTAATTCATCTGTAAAGCGCTTACCATTTTCATCAACGAGATATGCGCCCTCTCCTCTCGAAGCTTCACTTATCAAAGCTCCATTTGTAGCTAATGTTGTAGGGTGAAACTGAACGAATTCCATATTAGAAAGTCTCATCTTTGCACGAAGTGCTGCAGCTATTATATCACCTGAACTCTCTTGAGAGTTAGTAGAGTGTCCTCTATATATACCTGCATATCCACCACCCGCTAAAACGAGAGATTTACATGCCAATGCTATTACCTGGGTATCCCGACGTCTTAATACAGTAACACCAGACAACTCTTCTTTATACTTTGCTATGTTTAAAAACTGATGGTTACTCAGTATATGAACACCCTGATTACGACACTCCATTAAAAGTTTTTGTACTATCGCACTTCCTGTTCTATCTGCAATATAACAGGTTCTATTTGCCTTTGTACCTCCAAATGGACGCTGTAAAATCTTACCATCATCATCAGCATCAAAACCAACACCCAACTCTTTAAGCTCTTCAATAATATCTGGAGCATCATGACACATATCAGCAATGTTTCTCTCATTTATTAAGCCATCTGAGCCATTTATTGTGTCATTTATATGATGAATTATAGAGTCATACTCACTAAAGTTAATGACTGCGTTTATACCTCCAGACGCTACAGCAGAGTTTGAACGAAAAGGGTTACTTTTAGTAAGGATTGCTACACTTGAACCAGTTTTTTTAGCATACAAAGCGGAAAAAAGACCTGCAATACCACTCCCTACAACTATAACGTCATAGAGCATTTGCACTGCCCGCTACGCTATTCATACTCTCACTTTTTGCACTTGGCAAATATGCTAAGGTAAGATTATCTTCTATATGCTGTGGATCCACTGCTCCAAAGAGTGCACTTACCACATTTCCTGAACGTGCAAATTGCAGGGCTGTAGCTACATCATTGAAATCCGACGTCCCTAAGGTCTCTTTTACTGCAGGACTAAACTTCTTTTTAAATAGATTCATCTGAAGCAGAGAAGAAGAGGCCATGAGCTGCAATCCAAAACCAGATACTGCTTGCATAAGAGTATAGTAGTTCCCATCAGGGCCTTTTTGATTACTAAAGTTATAGGCCTCAGGTTTTCCTAGATTAAATGGAGACTGCACATATTTAAAGTGATGCTCTCTTCCAGCAACTTTTTGCGCAATAGCAACAACATCGCCTAAACTTATATACTCTTTATGTGTATCTTCATACAAAAAGCCATTCCATGTAGCTATACCATACTGTTTTATTTTACCCTCAGCCACAAGCTCCTCAAAAAGCTCAAACGCTTTTTCAATACGAGACAGAAGAGTCTCGTAAGAGACATAACCAAGTTGTGTCTCAGGATTATGCAAGAACATAATATCAAGAGTATCTAACTGCAGATTTTTAAGAGATTTCTCTACACTCCATCGTAAATACTTAGGAGATAAACAGTGTTGGTCTATAACTATCTCCTCCTTTGCAGCTAAACCACTATCCACCACATTTTTATTGATCCATTCATACGGGTTTTCTGGAAATGGGAACTCTAAAGGTAAAAATCCAGCCTTTGATGTGATAACAAGCTGCTCTCTAGTCGCCTTTTTTTCAGTGAAAAGCTCTTGAAGTGCCTCTCCTATCTCCTCTTCACTCACCTGATAACGATAGTTTATCGCTGTGTCAATGAGATTGATACCATTTAGTACAGCCATCTTTAC
>JANTGV010000297.1 GCA_024762745.1 Sulfurimonas sp.
ATGTGGGTAATCTCTATTTTTCTGTAGATATTACAGATTGGTTAAATGCAAATGATAAAAATATTTATATAGGTGTTTTAACATATGTTTTCATTAGTTTAATTTTACTTTATATCATTAATAGGTTTTTAAAACGTCTTGTTTTAGCAGAGTCTAAACTAAATATATCTATTAAAAAATTCGAGAAATTAGCTTCCTACGATCAGTTGACATTGCTGCCAAATAGAAAGTTGTTTCTTGATGAACTCGATAAAAAACTAGAAGAATCAAAACGTTTTAAGAACCATTTAGCCGTATGCTTTATTGATCTAGACAACTTTAAAGTTATTAATGACACAATGGGGCATAATGTAGGGGATGAACTTTTAGTACAACTAGCAAATAGACTACAAACAAATATTAGGGAGTATGATGTTTTAGCCCGCTTTGGTGGTGATGAGTTTGCATTGATGATGCCACAAACTTCATCTGAGAAAGCTTCAACAGTTATTGATAAAATACTTCTAACAGTGAAAAAACCTTTTTGTCTAAGTTCTCATGATACACACATCAGTTTAAGTGTTGGTGTTAGTCTGTTTCCAGAAGATGGAAAAACAAAAGAAGATCTCCTCAAACATGCCGACACTGCTATGTATAAGGCTAAGAGTGATGGAAAAAACTGTTTTCGTTTTTTTACTTCTAGTATGAACGAAATAATTCATCGGCAACACTTTATTGATTCTGAACTCAGAAACGCAATAGCAAACAATGAGCTACAATTATACTATCAGCCTCAAGTAGATATGAAAACAAATAAAGTTTGTAGTTTTGAAGCCCTGCTCCGTTGGTTTCCACCCAGTGGAGAGGTAATATCACCTGCTGAATTTATTCCTATTGCTGAAAAAACATCACTAATACAAGAGATTGGAAAATGGGTTCTTTATGAAGCGTGTCGTCAACGCAGAGAGTGGAAAGGCACTCACAATGATCTACGTATCGATATAAATATATCTGCTGTACAGCTGCGTTATGAAAATATCTATGAGTTTATATCTCAAGCTTTAGAGCGGTACCAGTTAGACTACAAAGACATTGGTATTGAATTAACAGAAAACTCACTTTTAAATGCAGATGATAAACTTATTGGTGATATGCGTGACTTAGTTAACAAGGGTTGTTCAATTGCTATTGATGATTTTGGAACAGGGTATTCTTCACTAAGTTATCTCAAAAAATTCCCTTTTTCTGTTGTAAAGATAGATCAAGAGTTTGTTCGTGATGCAGATCAGGATGCCGATGATCGATCAATAATGCAAGCAATAAGTTCCATGGGACATAACCTTGGATTAAAAGTTATTGTGGAGGGGATAGAAACACCCCATCAAGAGAAAATAGCTAAAGATATTGGCTGCGATATTGCGCAAGGCTATTTATACTCGCAACCTAAGCCAGCTGTAGATTTTTTCTAACTCATTATATAATTTTTTCATATTTTCTAGATTTTTGAACATGAAAGGCTTACATGAGTTTTCTATGCTACACAAAGTATTCACATAGTTCACGAGAAAACTCCCCTACCCCATAGGGTAAAGAATCTCTTGATGCACCTCATCACAAGCTCTTAAAACTTCACTACTGAGTTCTAAATCCATTGCAGCTAAAGTTGCATCAAGTTGCTGTGGTGTAGTTGCCCCTATAATAGTAGACGCTACAAAACTAAACTGCTTTGACCATGCAGTTGCCATAGTAACAGGGTCAAGTCCAGCATCTGCTGCTATTTTTATGTACTTTTGAGTTGAAGCTAATGTTTTGTCATTCATAAAACGAGCTGCCATAAGACGTTGGCGTTTGTCTGCTGAATTTATATAATCACTAAATCTACCATGAGCTGGAGTCGCTTGATTATACTTTCCACTCAGCACTCCTCCTGCTAAAGGAGAGTACGGTAGAAGAGAAACCTGCTCTTTTTCACAAAGTGTTGCTAGTTCATCTAAAAAACGTCTATTTAAGAGTGAGAAGTTGTTTTGTATAGACTCAAATCGTGCGTACCCTTTATACTCTGAAGTCATTAGAGCTTTTGATGTTCCATAAGCTGTGTCATTGGATGTTCCAATATACCTCACCTTTCCACTCTGCACAAGTCTATCAAAGGCCTTCAGACTCTCATCTATTGGAACTAAAGTATCAGGCCAGTGCATCTGATACAAATCAATATAGTCAGTTCCAAGTCTTTTCAAGCTCCCCTCTATCGCTCTTTCAATATGAAAACTATCTATAGCTGTCATACCATGTCGAATAGGAGGGACAAACCAACCATTTGCAGCACCAGCAACCTTTGTTGCAAGTATGACACTATCACGTGGTTTAGTCTTTAACCAGCGACCAACTATCTCTTCAGTAACTCCTGCTAATTTACCAGATGGAGGAACGGGATAGAGTTCAGCAGTGTCATAAAAGTTAACACCTGCTTCATAGGCCTTATCCATAATCTCAAACGCAACTTTCTCATCAGGAGTCTGCGTACCAAATGTCATCGTACCCATACAGATTGGGCTAACTCTTAAGCCTGTTTTTCCTATATATCTATATTTCATAATATA
>JANTGV010000298.1 GCA_024762745.1 Sulfurimonas sp.
AGGATCACTTCTCCTTAGAAAAACCAAAGAAGAGAATAGTTGAGTATTTTGCTGTAAAAGAGCTTTTAGAACTTCGTGGTATCTCGCAAAAGAAAAGTTCAGGAGCAATTCTCTGCTTTTCAGGACCTCCAGGTGTTGGTAAAACATCTTTAGCAAACTCTATTGCAACAGCTCTTAAACGTCCACTTGTTAGAATAGCTCTTGGTGGTCTTGAGGATGTAAATGAGTTAAGAGGACATAGACGTACATATGTGGGCGCAATGCCTGGTCGTTTAACTCAAGGACTTATAGACGCTAAAAAGATGAATCCTGTAATAGTACTTGATGAGATTGATAAACTTTCACGAACAGGTAGAGGTGATCCGACAGCGGCTCTTTTAGAGATTCTTGATCCTGAGCAAAATAGTGAGTTTAGAGACTATTATTTAAATTTCAATCTTGATTTGAGTAATGTGATTTTTATTGCTACAGCAAATGATGTGGGTCGAATACCAGCACCTTTAAGAGATAGAATGGAGTTTATTACTGTAAGCTCTTATACGCCGCAGGAGAAGTTTGAGATAGCTAAAAGGTATCTCCTTCCTCAGGAGTTAAAGAAGCATGGACTGAAAAGTTCAGAACTTAGTATTTCAAAGCCAGCGTTGAAAGAACTTATACATAGTTATACGCGTGAGGCAGGTGTTCGTAATCTTCGTCGTCGTATAGCAGAGATGAGCCGAAAAGTTGCTAAAGATATATTACAACATTCAGATGTGGATAAAGTATCAGTAAGTTTGAAAAATCTAAAAGAGTTTTTTGATAAAAGTGTCTTTGAAATTGAAAAAACTGATAAAGTTCCAGTAGTTGGACTTGTAAATGGTTTAGCCTGGACCGCTGTTGGTGGTGATGTGCTTAAGATTGAGTCTATACGTATTAAAGGTAAAGGTAATTTACAGTTAACAGGTAGTCTTGGCGAAGTTATGAAAGAGTCAGCAAGAATTGCTATGAGTGTAGTAAAAACTCTTATTGACTCTAAAAAGTTAAAAATAGCAAGCGAAAATATACCAATGACTTTCAAAGAGAAAGAGGATAATGTTAAGGTAGACTCTAGTGAAGTATATAAGCGCTATGATTTGCACGTACATGTACCAGATGGTGCGACACCGAAAGATGGTCCAAGTGCTGGTATAGCTATGGTAAGTGTAATATCTTCTATCTTAAGTTCAAGAAAGATTCGTTCTGAAGTAGCAATGACTGGTGAGGTTTCACTGAGTGGAGATGTATTGCCGATTGGTGGATTAAAAGAGAAACTTATCGCTGCACATAAAGCAGGAATGACAAAGGTTTTAATACCTGTAAAAAACTATGAAAGAGACTTAGAAGATATACCAAAAGAGGTTAGAGAAAGTCTAGAAATTATAGGTGTTAGTAGAGTTGAAGAGGTATTAAAACAGGTTCTAATCTAAAAAGAACCTGCACTGAATTTATTAAACGATCACGGTTGCTATTTTTTTAATAAGTTCATCACTTCTAATTGGTTTCATTAAAAAGCCATTTGCTCCAAACTCCAATGCTTCACTCTTTTTAGTCTCATCAGTCGTTAATACAATAATTGGCAACTGACGAAGATTATCATCTGCACGGACTACCTTTAGCATTTCAATACCACCCATGATAGGCATGATTATATCTAACAAAATAAGGTCTATGTCATTTCTAGCTTTAAGCTCACCAATAGCATCAGAACCATTCTTTGCTTCAATAACTTCTGCAACTTTACCACTCTTCATTAGCATAGATTTTAAAAGTTTTAAATTTATCATGTCATCATCTACTGCTAGTACTACTAAGTCTTTTTTACTCATCTATATTTTCCTTAAATAAATTTTTCAAACAGTAATCTCAGTAGATCTTTGTTAACTACATTTTTGATTATCTCATGCACATATAGTGCGTCTTCAGAATTTTCAACTGATGAAGCATCATTGATTAATATAAGAAATGTTTCTAAATTACGCCCACTGTTTGCTTCTTTGACTAAAGAGGAGAAAGCCTCTAACTCAAGGTCTTCAAGATCTCTGTCAAACATTACTACTTTATAAGCGTTTTCTTCGACCATACTTTTCAGTTCATCAGAGGAATTCGCTGTTTCATATGTATATCCTAAAGAGTCAAGAAGTTTAACAAAAAGTTTTGTTTCAAAAACGCTTTTTTTAGCCAAGAGTATATCGGCTTTAAAAGATGCTTTTTCTTCGGAAACAGGCTCTTCAATATCTATAACCTCTTGAGTCACTTCATCTTCTGTGAATGTTGTCTCTTCAACTGTTTCACTATCGTCAATTAAGTGAGCACTCTCTACGGCACTCTCTATTTCTATCTCATTTTCATCGTCCTCAGCAGGTTCTTGAAGTACTGTTTTTACTTGATCACCATCTATAGCATGATCAGCTAAAAAGTGATTTAAAAGAGAGACGATCTCTGCACGAACAAGAGGTTTAGTTGTATATTCATCTAAACCAGCTCTTAGAAATCTCTCTCTATCTCCTTTAAGAGCATTTGCAGTAAGTGCAATTACCGGTACATGTGGTTGGTTATA
>JANTGV010000299.1 GCA_024762745.1 Sulfurimonas sp.
CCTAAAAATAAAAGATACTATAATCAAGATGATGATGTAGCATAGGCACCAATTAAGTGAACCCTCAACCCTTGCACCTCTCATACATAGGTATAAAAATGTACCAAGATGATTACCAAAAGGTACGAGGGTTACTCCCGACTCCAAGTTACACCACTTCATTACAAACCTACAACAATGTAAAGATAATACTTATCTATGCTATAGAGGGGTATATCACTTCACATAACCAATACAGATGGATAAGCAATATTAAGTTAGGATTAGAAAAGTACCTATGTGTACCGTTCACGTATGAAGAAGATTATCGTATCACAGATGAAACAGATATGACAGTAACACTTTATACGATAGATGAACTCTCAAAGGCATTTAAAGCCCCTTTAATCACTTACCCTAAGATAATGTACCCAGCAACTAAAAAAGAGCTATATAAGCGTTTATGCCAATATGGTAAAAGATTGATACATCAAAAGTGTTTTACCAAAGAAGCTATGACATCCACAGCCTTACTTATGAACTCCAAGCTCAAAGACAAATACAGCACCAAAGACCTACACAAAAAAGCGTTAGGTGCTTATGTGTTCATAAATGAGAATAGAGAGGGCTTTAGTGTTAAACTTGATGATGTGCAATTAAAAGAAGCTCACTCCAAAGGTGCAAGAACTAAGAACCTCAACCAAGCACAAAAGACTAAAGAGAGAGTGCAGCAACTTTTGAAGAGTGGTGACTTCATTAAGCCTAATGGAAAAGTAAATCTCTCTTCAGTTGCTAAGTCTATGAATATGACACGTAAGACTGTAGCAAAGTATTTACGCTAAGTGTCAGATTTACTCCATCCCATGCTTTAAACAGGGAGTGGAAAAACTACTCTCTTAAAAAAGATTTAAAGCCAAAAGATTATCTATCTAATTGGAGAGAATAAACTACCACCTACTCCCATTGCAACATCTTCACCGGTTCTCATGTAATGATTTAACATCTTTCTAACATCTTCAGTGCTTACAGTATCACCTATGCTTACTCTTGAGGTTACAACGGTGTGTATTTTGTACTTTCCATCACCCATTGGTTCTTTTGATATATTAAATCCATACTGCTTACTCTGATATGGGTTATATGTTTCTATTGTGTTATTTGTTTTGTTCTGTATTTTTAGTTTAGAATGCTTGTTAAGCCAATATTCAGCACGTTCAAACTCCAGGCTGCATCCATCACCACATACCACACTACTGCTCGATAGGGATGCTATTTTATTTTCTATTTGTGGAGAAGTTCCAGCACACCCAACCAATAATAAACAAAAAATAGCCATTGATATTATATTTTTCATTCTCTTCCTTTTATTTTAATTACTTTAAATGATATAGAAAACCCCTTAAATTATAGTGCTTATTATTATAAACATTAATAAATATGGTGATTTTGAAGTAGAGGGGACAAAAGAAATGACAAAAAAGTATAATACTTGTAACCTCTGTTTATTTTATGATAGCTATTTGGCTATTAAATAAATTCATCATCTACGCATACTATTTAAGCCTCTACCATAATACAACAGCGAATTACCCACTTTCTCGCAAAGCCCCACTACAGCGTAAAGTTGAAAAGAGAAAAAGTGCTAAAAGTATTCATAGTGTTATACAACAGCGAACTACCCACTTTTTTCGAGTTTAATACAAATATTACAAAAATATTACATTGTTTAGATAGACTTGTCATCATGTGTTCAAATATTAACTTGAATGAATTTAATACAAAGGGAAAAAATGAAAAAGTTAAAAAGTGTGATCTCTGCAATGGCTATGATTTTTGTAGTGGTTGGATGTAAAGAGCCAACACCTCCTGAATTAAAAAATATAGGCAACTCTTACACGTGTAAAAATAGTTGTGAAACAGAGTGGGCAAGAGCACAAGCATGGATAGCTAAACACTCTGTAACCTCAATTGGAATTGCGTCTGAAAATCTTATTCAAAATAGAACGCCTATATTAAGTAAACAGGGAGTATATATTTTAACTGCAAACAAAATAAATAAAACAATAACACTCGATGTGACTTCAACACACCCACTTGGAATGGTAGGGGGAACTTATGATGATGTACCTAAATACTTTTATTATTATCTGAAAACAGGAATAGACATATATACTGCCCCATCTGTTATGGGGATGACAGGTGGAATAAGATAATTTTAGGCACTTAAAACTTAACATCAGAAGCCTTACAAAACCTTATTTTGATTTGTGAGGTTGAGGGCTACATCACTTCATCAAATCAGTACTGATGGATAAGCAATTTAAAATTAGGGTTTCAAGTATTTCTATTTGTGGCTTCAGTATGTAAAACAGCATAAAAACGCAATACTTTCACAGTTAGGCATTGAATAGCTAAGAAGCTCTAAATGTACATTGAAGGTACAATTTATAAAAAGTTAAGGATAGTTAAGGTTATCGGTTATATAAAAACAATAATGAATTGACTAAAACTATAGTACACTCCTGTTATGTTAAAAATTATAATATTACTCTTATCTCTCACTTTGTTCCTATCTGCAAAAGATATACCA
>JANTGV010000300.1 GCA_024762745.1 Sulfurimonas sp.
GCCAAAATTGCTGCCGCTTCACTTGCTGCTTCTATAAGTGCAGCTGTTTTTTGGTATATCATTTCAAGATAAGCTTCTTTGTCGGCAGAAAAGCGCTCTCCCAATACAACATCTTTACGCTCTCCGATACTCAACTGCACAACGGCATTCGAGACCACTTGTGCAACAAACTTATCAACTGCTACAAGTTCATAAAAAGCTTTGGAGTAAAGAATATCGCCAATCATTATAGCACTTTTACTACCATAGATTGCATTGACAGATGCAACACCACGCCTTGTAAAGGCATCATCAATTACATCATCATGCAACAAACTTGCTGCATGTATCATCTCTACAATTGCCGCTGTATCAATAACCAACTTGGAGTTACCGGCAATCTCCAACATAAGCCTGGCTCTAAGACGTTTACCTGCAGGTATCTTGGCAATAATCCTGGCTATCTCTTTCTCATTTAACGAAGAAACAAACTGCTCTATTCTTCTCTCTACGCTCTGAAGCAAACTCTATCCTATTCGCACTGTGTTACTATATTACCAACTGTCTCTATAAATAACGAATTTACACGATTATCATACTCTGCAGGTTCAGATACCGCAAAATGTTTTAATTTACTTTCGTACTCTTCCTCTAAACCATTCTCTTCTAGCATCTTCTCAGCTAGTGCAAGACGACCTAAAACTTTTTCTATCTCCATAGCTACAATATTCTGGTTTGCAGTCTTTATTATAGACATAAAGTTATCTTTTGGAGTTGTACTCATGAAATCGTCATCATCAAAAATATTCATATCTACCCTCTTTAATTAATTTTTTCTGAATTATAGCACTAAAGATTTAAAAACCCTACTCTAAAGGGAACCTCTAATAATCCATTCCCTCTTTTGCATTTGCCAATGTGAGTGCAAAGTGTACATTTACTCCACTCTCTTGTAAAACCCTGTGAGCCTGCTCAATTGTAGTACCTGTTGTTACAGTATCGTCTATTAAAATTGCATCTATCCCTTTAGGTCCACTATAGATAAAATCTCGCGGATTATTAAGTCTAAACTCCAAAGACTCCCCTGCATACTTTACTCTGTTTTGAGCTCTTAGTACGTTATGCAGTGCTTTTGTATCACTCTTAAGAGAGCCATAATGTACCATTTGTGCTACATTGGAGTAGCCACGGCTTATATCTTCGTCTACACCAATTAGATAGAGAGGCTTTTTTTGAATACTCTCTGCATAAGAGCGTATAAACGGTGCAACAAATTTTTGTGCTAAAAACCTATATACACGATAGCCGCTAGTGGTATATTTGCTTTTTATAAACTCTACTGTCAAATAGTAATCAAAAAAACTTACCACCTCTAAGTTACCAACCTCTTTTTTTATCATTTCAGGTGTTAAAAAATCCTTTATGCAATCATCGCATATAGGTTTGATTGACAAATTATCGCAACTAAAACAACGCATAGCACCCCATTTGGCTTATTTTTTTCTCATATAAAGCAAGCTTTAAACAACTTTCGTTATATTTTGCCAAATTTAACCTAAAGGAAGAGCAATGATACCATTCTCAGATGAAGATCTCTATGTAGCATCTAAAAACTATTTACCTAAAATCGAAGAGTATATAAAATCTCACGAAGGTACAATGAGACTCTTAGGCGTACTTGATGGTACTATATATATAGAGTTAGGTGGTACATGTAACGGCTGTTCAATGAGTACAATGACTACCAAAATGGTTGTAGAGAAAAAATTAAGAGAGCTAATACACCCAGAGATAAAAGTAGAAAGTATATTCCCAGGACAAGAAGATACCCTACCTGAAGGAATCTATAGAGGATAAGAGCACTTAACGTGTCATAAAACTCCACTCGACTACTTTTTGTTTACCATTTACCAAAGCAACTACTTTTACATGATAGTTGCTTCCTCTACTTAAAGCACTATCTGGTGCGAAGACAAAAGTGTTTGGCATAATTTTTTTATGAATATCATTTTTAGATGTTACAATTTTACCACTTATCTCTTTTGAACCTTTATAAAGTCTAAAACTCTTCAACAAAACTTTTGCACCATAACTGCTGTTAAATGTAATTGTAACAGGAAAGCCAAACGATCTTCGTAGAAATTTGGGAGTCTCTTCAACACCTTTTAACGGAACACCTTTTTGGTTTCGATAAGGGTAAAACACTACACTCTTTGCTTCTCTTTTCATTCTATGCATTGCAGATTTAAAAAGATTTTCTGGAATTATATCACTAGAGTTAGGACATACTCCATTAATAATCATAGGTGCATTCTTAAAATGTCTTCTGCAAAGTGCGGCTACTTTGGAATTTGACATATCATAAACATATATCTTTCCAAAAGATGCATAGCCAATAGAGTCAACCTCTAGTGTTAAAAATGCCAAACGGTGATAGACTGTCCCCATAAGTTTTGCAATGGATGCACTATAATTTTTTTCATAAAAAGATATATTCTCCACTACCACAGCTGTTCCAAAACCAGCTTTTAAGACCCGATCCCAGGGAGCATTGCCATAGTAGTAACTATAAGAGCTATCTTCATAG
>JANTGV010000301.1 GCA_024762745.1 Sulfurimonas sp.
TTAAGATGCGGGAATAGCTCAGTTGGCTAGAGCGTCAGCCTTCCAAGCTGAGGGTCGCGAGTTCGAGTCTCGTTTCCCGCTCCATGGTATTAAAAAGCTTCTGGGAGCTGATGTGAGATTTTATAACTACTTTCACATTAGATGACTCAAAAACAATCACTTATTTTATTTTATAAATACTGTTGCTGTTTAAAGCAGATTGATGTATTTTATGCCCATATGGCTCAGGGGTAGAGCACTTCCTTGGTAAGGAAGAGGTCGTGAGTTCAAGTCTCACTATGGGCCCCACCAAACTTTTTATGGACAAAAGTGTAATCATTATAAAGTTGTTTTTATTGAGACAATTTATAGGATTTGTTGCTTTGAGAAACAAAAACTTTTGAACTAATTCTTTTATTTTAAGATGATGGTAGTTTTGTCCATATTGTTGGTAGTTAAAGCAATATAGAGTTATTTCTGATATAATATCAGCGAATTTTAACAATTAAACTTAGGAGACACAGATGGCTAAAGAAAAATTTGAACGAACCAAACCCCATGTTAACATTGGTACAATTGGTCACGTTGATCACGGTAAAACAACATTAACAGCTGCAATAACAGCTGTTCTTGCTACTAAAAATGATTCAAAATTAATGGATTATGATCAAATTGATAATGCTCCAGAAGAGAGAGAAAGAGGAATCACCATTGCTACTTCTCACGTTGAGTATGAAACAGATACAAGACACTACGCACACGTAGATTGTCCAGGTCACGCCGATTACGTTAAAAACATGATTACTGGTGCTGCTCAAATGGATGGTGCTATTCTTGTAATCGCTGCAACAGATGGACCAATGGCTCAAACAAGAGAGCATATTCTTCTCTCTAAGCAAGTTGGTGTACCATATATCGTAGTTTTCTTGAACAAAGAAGATCAACTTGATGAAGAAGATAAAGAAGAAATGTTAGAGCTTGTAGAGATGGAAGTACGTGAACTTCTTTCTGAGTATGATTTCCCAGGTGATGATACTCCAATCGTAGCGGGTTCTGCATTCCAAGCATTAGAAGAAGCTAAAACTGGTACACTTGGTGAGTGGTCAGAAAAAATTATTGAGCTTATGAATCAAGTAGATGAGTATATTCCTGAGCCAGTAAGAGAGACTGATAAAGATTTCTTAATGCCTATCGAAGATATCTTTACTATTCAAGGTCGTGGTACTGTTGTAACTGGTAAAGTTGATAGAGGTACAGTATGTGTTGGTAATGAAGTTGAAATTGTTGGTATTAGAGACAATCAAAAGACAACAGTAACTGGTGTTGAAATGTTCCGTAAAGAGATGGATTGTGGTGAAGCTGGTGATAACTGTGGTGTTCTTATCAGAGGTATTGAAAAGAGTGCTGTTGAGAGAGGTATGGTTCTTTGTAAACCAGGTTCAATTACTCCTCATACTAAGTTTACAGCTGAAGTTTATGTTCTTACCAAAGAAGAGGGTGGTAGACACACTCCATTCTTTAATAACTATAGACCACAGTTTTATGTAAGAACAACTGATGTTACTGGTTCAATTACTCTTGAAGAGGGTACTGAAATGGTTATGCCAGGAGACAATGTTAAAATTAATGTTGAGCTAATTAACCCAGTAGCTCTTGAGCAAGGTACCAAGTTTGCTATCCGTGAGGGTGGTAGAACTGTTGGTGCTGGTGTTGTTGCTGAAATTATTGAGTAGTAACCCTTACAAGAGAGTTTAACTCTCTTGTAATATTCTTTAGGAGAAACAATGAGAGAAACAATTCACTTAGGTTGTGAAAAGTGTACAAGAAGAAACTATCATACAACTAAGAACAAAAGAAACACTACAGAAAAACTTGCTTTGAAGAAATACTGTAAATGGTGTAAGTGTCATACGACACATAAAGAGATGAAGCTATAAGCGTTTAGTTGTCTCCCTTTTTTAGAACATCGTTGAAAAATCAATGATGCTTCTCTATTCTTAGGCCAATAGCTCAGTTGGTAGAGCACTGGTCTCCAAAACCAGGTGCCGGGGGTTCGAGTCCCTCTTGGCCTGCCACAATTAAAAGGTAATTACAATGGGAAAATTAACAACATATTTTGCACATGCTAAAGAAGAGATTCAAAAAGTTATATTTCCGACAAAAGTACAAATAAGACAAGCATTCTTTGCTGTTTTTCTAGTCGTAACCGTCATATCAATTTTTTTAGCACTTGTTGACTTATTAATGTCATCTATTGTAACAGCAGTAGTTGGTTAATCATGGCATTTCAATGGTATGCAATTCAAGTTTACTCAGGTAGTGAACAAGCAGTTAAAAAGGGTATAGAGCTTCTAGCAGTGGAGAACGGAATTGAAGATAAAGTAGAAAGTATAATTGTTCCTACAGAAGAAGTAATTGAAGTTAAAAATGGAGAAAAAAAGATTAGCGAGCGTGTTCTCTATTCCGGTTATGTTTTTGCTTGTGTTGATTTAGATACAAGCCTTTGGCATAAAGTTCAATCTTTACCACGTGTTTCACGTTTTATCGGTGAGGGGAAAACAGCAACACCGTTAAGTGATGCAGATA
>JANTGV010000302.1 GCA_024762745.1 Sulfurimonas sp.
GCGATTGGAAAAAAGTATATAAAAGCGTTGATCTCGTCTGTAGGAGATGGAGACTTGGCGAATTACAGTGATGCATTGCGTGCTATTAGTGCAGCATTTAGCAGTGATAAATTCAATAGCATTATTATGTCAAGTGATGTTACAAGGGCAGATAAAGAGAACTTTATATTATCCATGATAGAAAACCCAGATACAAAATTGACTAATTTTGTGAAGTTGTTGACTGAAAACGATAGATTAAGTGACATCCCAGCAATGTCTAAAGAGTTAGAAAAACAGATAGCTATGAAAAATAATGCGTACCAAGGTATCTTGATTAGTAACTTTGAGGTAGGGGACGAACAAGTAGCAGATATTGAGAAAAGTCTTAGCAGTAAGTTAGGCTCTACTATTAAACTAGAGAATAGTGTAACTGAGTATCCAGGATTAAAGGTTGAAATTGCGGATTTAGGTGTGGAAGTAGGTTTGTCTACGGCGCGTGTTAAAACACAATTAGCAGAACATATATTAAAAGCGTTATAAAAATAAAAGGAGATTTGAGTGAGTGCAAAAGTAAGAGCTGACGAGATTAGTTCTCTTATTCAAGAGAGAATTGAGAACTTTGAGCTAAATGTAGATATCGAAGAGACTGGTAAAGTTGTCCAATTTGCAGATGGTATAGCAAGAGTTTACGGACTTAATAATGTTATGTCAGGCGAGATGGTAGAGTTTGAAGATGGTGAAAGAGGTATGGTTCTTAACCTTGAAGAGACAAATGTAGGTATTGTTGTTTTAGGTAAAGGGACAAATATCAATGAAGGAACTTCAGTTAAAAGATTAGGAAGATTATTAAAAGTTCCTGTAGGTGAATCTCTCGTAGGTCGTGTTGTAAATTCACTAGGTGATGCAATCGATGGAAAAGGTGAAATTGATGCAAGTGAGCATAGATTTGTTGAAGAAAAAGCACCTGGAATCATGGCTAGAAAATCAGTACATGAACCACTTCAAACAGGTATCAAAGCGATTGATGCATTGGTTCCAATCGGTAGAGGTCAAAGAGAGCTTATCATCGGTGATAGACAAACTGGTAAGACAACTGTTGCTATGGATACAATTATCAACCAAAAAGGTCAAGATGTTATCTGTATATATGTTGCTATTGGTCAAAAGCAATCAAGTGTTGCACAAGTTGTAAAGAAACTTGAAGAGAGTGGTGCAATGGAGTATACAATTGTTGTAAATGCTGCAGCTTCTGACTCTTCTGCACTTCAATTCCTTGCACCATATGCTGGTGTAACAATGGGTGAATACTTCAGAGATAATGGTAAGCATGCACTTATAGTATATGATGATCTTTCTAAACACGCTGTTGCATACAGAGAGATGTCTTTGATTCTCAGACGTCCTCCAGGCCGTGAAGCATACCCAGGTGATGTTTTCTATCTACACTCAAGATTACTTGAGAGAGCTGCGAAGTTAAATGATGAATTAGGTGCTGGTTCAATGACTGCACTTCCAATCATTGAAACACAAGCTGGTGATGTTGCCGCATATGTTCCGACAAATGTTATTTCTATTACTGATGGTCAAATCTTCCTTGAAACTGACCTATTTAACTCAGGAATAAGACCTGCGATTAATGTTGGTTTATCAGTTTCTCGTGTTGGTGGTGCTGCGCAAATCAAAGCTACAAAACAAGTAGCTGGTACATTAAGACTAGACCTTGCTCAATATAGAGAATTACAAGCATTTGCGCAATTTGCATCTGACCTTGACGAGTCAAGTAGAAATCAGCTTGAGCGTGGACAGAGAATGGTAGAAGTTTTAAAACAAGGGCCATATGCTCCAGTTGCTATTGAGAAGCAAGTAGTAATTATTTTTGCAGGTGCAAATGGGTTCTTAGATGATATTGATGCTAGTGAAGTTGTACAATTTGAGTCAGAATTGATTCCTTTTATTGAAGCAAAATATCCTAGCCTTTTAGAAGCGATTAGGAATGATAAAAAAATCACTGACGATAGTGACACACTATTAAGAACTGTTTTGGATGAATTTAAAGCAACTTTCGTTGTAAAATAAGGTTTCATAAATGGCAAATCTAAAAGAGATTAAAAGAAATATAAAAAGTGTTAAGAATACTCAAAAGACTACACGGGCTATGAAGCTTGTCTCTACTGCTAAGTTAAAAAGAGCAGAAGAGGCAGCAAAGAGATCTCGTGAGTATGCTATTAAATTAAATGATATGTTACACGAGATGTCTGCTAAAATTAATAAATTTAAAGTGGGTGGTTCTAGTTCAAAGTTTTTTAATGAACCAGAGAATATTAAAATCGTAGATATATTGTTTGTTACAGCGGATAAAGGTCTTTGTGGTGGTTTTAACATTCAGACAATTAAGCGTGTGAATGCACTTATCAAAGAGTACAAAGAGAAAGGTGCTCAGGTAAGATTACGTGCTGTTGGTCGTAAGGGTATTGACTATTTCGCATTTCAAGGAGTTGACATCCTTGAGAAAGAGATTGGTGTTTCATCTGCACCAACGTATGAAAAAGCACAAGCTGTTGTCAC
>JANTGV010000303.1 GCA_024762745.1 Sulfurimonas sp.
TTATGATGGGAAAGGTGTATTGATGCTTAAAACAGCTGAAGATATACCAGATGCACTTCAGACAGACTCTTTCATTGAAGAACTAGTAGATATTGATAAAGAGTTGGCGATTATAGTTGCAAGAAATATAGAGGGTGAAATCAAATGTTATCCTGTTGTAGAGATGCTTTTTGATGACCGAACTAATATTTGTGACATAGTGATGGCTCCTGCTAAGATTTCCAAAGAGGTTGAAGCAAAAGCGATAGAGATATCTATAAAATCTATAGAGGTTCTTGAGGGTGTAGGTATTTTTGGAGTAGAGCTGTTTTTAACTAAGAGTGGCGATGTCTTAGTAAATGAGATTGCACCAAGACCTCATAACTCCGGTCATTATACTGTAGAAGCGTGTGCTACGTCACAGTTTGAACAGATTATTCGAGCGGTAACAAACTTACCACTAGGGTCTACCAAGTTAATTTCTCCATCTGTTATGATTAACATTCTTGGGGAAGAGGGTTATGAAGGTGAACCGTTTATTGAAGGTATTCATGATGCGTTGGAGATTCCAGAGTTGTCTTTTCACTTTTATGCAAAAAGTTATACAAAACCTTTTAGAAAAATGGGACATATTACAGTGTTAGATGATGATATTGACAAGGCTTTAGAAAAAGCAATGAAAGCAAAAAATATTTTAAAAATTAAAGGAAGTAAAAAAATATGAATAAACCATTAGTTGGAATTATTATGGGAAGTGACTCAGACTTACCGGTTATGAGTGCTGCAGCTCAAATGTGTGAAGAGTTCGGAATAGAGTATGAAGTGGACATAGTGTCTGCTCATAGAACTCCTGCAAAGTTGGTTCAGTACGCTACATCTGCTATAGATAGAGGTTTAAAAGTAATTATTGCTGGAGCGGGAGGAGCAGCACATCTACCAGGTATGGTAGCTTCTGAAACATCTCTACCTGTGATTGGTGTTCCTGTGAGAACATCCTCTTTAGATGGTATGGATTCTCTTCTCTCAATCGTACAGATGCCGGGTGGTGTTCCTGTCGCAACAGTTGCAATCAATGGTGCAAAAAACGCAGCTATATTAGCAGCTCAAATTATTGGTAGTTCCGATACTGATATGCAAAACAAGATAACACGTTATAAAAATGAAATGCGTAATGAAGTCGAAAAGAAATCAGAAAAGTTACAAAAACACCAATACAAAAAATATTTGACTGAGATGAAATAAAAAGGAGATATATTGAATAATATTGTTAAGTATACTCTTATCGCTTTAGTTGTAGCTCTTGTAGTGTCTGGATTGGTATATAAAGCTATGAATCCTAGTGATTACCAAGATCCTCGTTTTAGAACTAGTCAATAGGTTAAGCATAGGTATATAGAGTTTAAACACTTTAGTTGCCTATTCGCTACCGTGAAATTTTAAAGCTCTGAAATGTCATGTTTTAGGAAGATAAATATGTATGGCTCCGGATACTGGATTCGAACCAGTGACCAAGTGATTAACAGTCACCTACTCTACCGCTGAGCTAATCCGGAATGTAATAAAGTTACACATATAAATGGTGTCAAAGGGGGGACTTGAACCCCCGACCCCCGGCTTATGAGACCAGTGCTCTAACCAGCTGAGCTACCCTGACACTTGTTTTGTGTGAGCGGAATTATATCTCTCGAAAGCTTTTATTTTCCTTTCATAGAAGATTTTTTAGTTTTTTTCTAAAAACTCACTATATTAACTTTAGTAAGATAGGACTATTGTATTGCTTTTTTATAGTTATATAGATAGAATAGTAGGATAATTTATCTATAGGGTTTGATATGGATTACAAGAAAGTATATGAGTGTACTAAAAATTTGTCAGTATTATATGTTGAAGATGAAGTGAGTCTGCTTGAAGAAACAGCCTCTTTTTTGGAGGATTTTTTCTACAGAGTTGACACGGCGAAGAATGGTTTAGTCGGCTTTAACAAATATAATGAGTACCATGATCGTGAGTCAAAACACTATGATCTAGTAATTACAGATATAAATATGCCTGTTATGGATGGAATGGACCTGATAAGAGACATATACTCAATAAATAAAATACAACCTATTATCGTTGTCTCTGCATATAGTGAATCATCTAAACTCATACAGATGATACAAGCAGGTGTAAATAATTTCTTAATGAAACCAATCAACCCAGAAGAGTTCATGATAATGCTCTATAAAATAGCAAAAGATATCGTGAATGAGATCAATATCAAACAATACCGTGCAGATTTAGAAGATCTAAACAAAAACCTAGAAGCAAAAGTGGCAGAACTCTCTGAAGAAGTACTCTATACACAGCAGCTTTCAATAGAGATGATAGGAAATTTAATAGAAAACCATGATGGGGAAGCTAATACTCATGTAAAAAGAATAGAAAAATATACTGTCTTAATACTTGACGAGCTTAAAGAGACTGTTGGTATTGATGAGGAGTTGGCCCAAGTTATACCTTTGTCCGCTTTGCTACATGATATTGGTGAGTTGATGCTGCCAAGTGGAATTTTAACAAAGCCTTCA
>JANTGV010000304.1 GCA_024762745.1 Sulfurimonas sp.
TTGTCTAGTTCTACAAGAAACGCATCATGTCCGTAGTCACTATCTATGTCTAAGTAGCTATGATTTTTATTTCCAATACTATTTAAAACATCATCAAGTTCTTTCATCTCAAAGTTTTTAAAAAGAACGTCATTTTTAAAGCTGATAAGATACATCTGAGCTTTGATTTTCTTCATAGCCTCTTCAAGAGAGTCAAAACCACGAGCTAAATCAAAAATATTGATAGCTTTTGTAATATAAAGATAAGCTAGAGGATCAAACCATTTAGTAAAATTATAGCCGTTGTACTCTAAATATGCTTCAACTTGAAACTTTCCAAATAGCTCATAAAGACCATCTGTTCTTTTATAGTCACGACCAAATTTTTCTCTCATAGACTCATGCGATAAAAAACTTATATGGCCAGCCATACGACCAACAGCCATACCAGAGAGTCCCTGTTCAGCAATGACTTCAGGGTCATAATATCCCTGCTTGAAGTCAGGATCTTTTAGAATAGACTCTTGAGCTACTTTATTAAATGCAATTGCCCAAGGTTGAGTTGCGTGAGTAGCTGCCATCGATATGATTTTATCTGCAAAGTTAGGGTAATGAATAGCGAACTGGAGTGCCTGCATACCACCCATAGAACCACCAACAATAGCGTGAACTCTATGTATATCGAGACGGTCAAAAAGTATACGTTGTGCTTTAACCATGTCTTTGATAGTTACTACTGGAAACTTGTAACGGTAGTATTCATGATGTGGGTGTTGTAGGCTCATTGGACCAGTTGAACCAAAACAACTGCCAATTACATTTGAACATATTACGTAATATTTGTCAGTATCAATAGCTTTGCCTGGACCAATAAGTCCATCCCACCAACCAGCCTTGTTTTCACCCTCGTAAGTACCAGCTGCATGGTGTGAACCTGTTAGTGCATGGCAGATCACTATGACGTTGCTCTTATCATCATTGAGTTCACCATAAGTTTCATAGGAGATATCATAGGGTTCTAAAATACGACCACTTTCCAGATAGAGAGGATTAGTAAAATGTTCAGTATAGGTCTGTAGGTTCAATGACAAATTAAAAGCTCTCCGTTTATTAGTAGTGCTATTTTATCAAAAATGACTTAAAAAACTATTTTTACAGGTGGCAAACACGATTTCTTCCACTCTTTTTGGCTTGATAAAGAGCTTTGTCACATCGTGTAATAAAATCTTCAATATCGACATCATCCTCATGATTAAACTCTGTTGCACCTATACTGATAGTTGTATTTATAGAGGTCTTAGCACTTAAAAAGATTTGTTTGTTTTCAATCTCTAATCTTATTCGATTTGCAAGCTTGACTGCCTCATCTATATTTGTTTGAGGTAAAAGCATTATAAACTCTTCACCTCCATATCTTGCAGTAACATCGCTGTCCCTAGAGAGGTTTTTTAAAATGTTTGAGACACTTCTGATTACTTTATCTCCAAAGGTATGTCCATACTCGTCATTTATCTTTTTAAAGTGATCTATATCTAACATTAATAGTGAGAGTGCTTGGTTGTAACGAACAGCAGTATAAAAATTTACCTGAGAAGATTCAAAAAAGTATCTTCGGTTATATAGTCCACTTAACATATCTGTTGTTGCTTCTATAGTTAACTGTTTTTTGGCTTCTTTAAGCTCTTCTGTCTGTTTTTTTAAATGTTTATTAACTGCCAAAAGGTGATTCGTTTTTTTCTCTATTTCAAACATAAGATGTTTTTCATTGAGTCTCTTCTCTTCTATAAGTTGATTTTGAGCAGCAATTTTTTCTTTTGTTGCCTCTTTATATCTGTTTGTTAGTATAAGGGTAAATAGAAAAATTTCAACAAAGGCACCAAAGAGAAATGAGTATCTTGTAATATCATTATTTGGAAGTAGTGTGTTGAAGTTCATCGCCATCATAGCCATAGAGGGTAAGTACAACATAAGAGCAATAAGATAGTATTTAGCACCATCAAATCCATTTTTTAATACCCTGATAGCAACAACTACAATTGTTATGAGAGTAAGAGAGAAAAATAGATTGCTAGCCACGGTTGAGTATGGAATATCTTGAGAAAGTAAAAACGCAAATATTAAACTAATAAGTGCCAGAAATTTAAAGATTTTTTTCATAAACGGATACGTTGTTTTTAGCTCTAAGAATTCACTGGAAAATAACAAGAGTGTAAATAGTGTTAGCTGACCAAGGACATGTAATCCCTCATGCCAATTTGGAAACCCAAAAGCTATGTATGTTCCACTATGCATAGCAGCAAAGAGTATATAAATAAATACATAGCTTATGTAGTAAATATAGATAGCTTCTTTTGTGGCTAAAAAATTATATATATTAAGTAAAATAAATGCAAAAAGAACAAAAGAGTAAATAGTATACCAATCTATTAAAGTGATTCTATTTGGATTAAAGAACTCTGCATCTGTGTAAAGTTGAAATTCTCCAATCTGACTTGCAATAGTATTTCCTTTTACATAGAAAATAGCTGTTTCACCTGAATTAATTTTAAGGTGAAACGCAGG
>JANTGV010000305.1 GCA_024762745.1 Sulfurimonas sp.
AAAACTTACAGAGTGCTCTTGTAAAGAGTCCAGACCTAGCTCTAAAAAGTGCTGAACTACTCAAACGCAACACTGAGACAGATCTTGCTAATATCAATACCTACCCTGATATTAACCTCATCGGCGGTTACAACTACAGAGAGAATTTTGATGATTTTTGGAGTGTAGGAATTGGAATATCTCTTCCCATTTATGGCTCTGAAGATTTAAAAGAGCAAAAAGCACGTTCAATGGCTCTATCCTCTAAAAGCCAAAAAAATGATACAGAGCACTCTCTTAACTCTAAACTAAAAGTTTACTACGCAGAGATGCTCTCCTCTTATGAGATTTATCATATCATCCAAGATGACGCACTTCCACAGTTAGAGCATATGTTTGAACTTAGCTCCTCTTCTGTTTCTACGGGTTCTAATCTCTTGAAAATAACAGATACCCTCTTTCGTAAACTAAAATTAGAGCAAAAACGTATAAACGCAATCACCAACTACAACAGAGCCTACGCAAAAATCTCACAACTATCAGGAGCACTTCAATGAGACTACTATTACTTCTTCTGCCTTTGGCACTATTTGCAAAAGATGCAACTCTCAAACAACTCTTTAACGTTCAGACTACAAAAGTACAAATGACCCAGACAGCAAAGAGCAAAAAAAGTTACGGTTATGTAAGGGCTGATGAAGCTCTGACATACACTATATCACCGCGTTTTAGTGGTTATGTAGTAAATCTCTTTGCAAATAAAACATATACAAAGGTAAAAAGAGGAGAAGCTCTTGTGGATGTATATTCACCTGAAGTCTATAAGGCAAAAGAGGAGTATCTAAACTCTTACAACTACTCAAAGGATAGAAAGGACAAAGGAATGCTAGAGAGTGCAAAACTCAAACTCGAACTCTTAGGAGTCTCATCGGGAGAAATAAGCAGTGTCATAAAAAACAGAAAAGTCTCTTTACACACAGCTATTTATGCTCCTGTAGATGGTTATATATTTTCTAAAAATATAACAAACGGCTCTGCGTTTAATGCAAAAGCGGAACTCTTTAAAATAATAAGTCTTGACGAAGTTTGGGTTGAGGCAAAAATAGTTGAGGATGATTTAACTTGGATAAAGCGTGCAGAGAAATTTGATGTGAACTTTAAAGGAAGAGCTGAAACCTATACTGCCTCTTCAACCCTTTTATACCCTATGATAGATGAGAAAGAGGCAACACTAACTCTAAGACTCCGTCTTAAAAACGCAGACAACAGTCTCTTTCCCGGAATGTATGCAACTGTAATTTCATCAGAGAGCAGAGAGGAGTTTCTAACACTTAAACGCAGTGCTGTTATACGAAAGGGTGGAAAACATTACGCTTTTGTTGTAGGAGACTTCAAAGGTGAATATGAACCTGTAGAGATTCAAACAGATAGCCTTGACAATGACACTTATATAATTAAACGCGGTCTAAACGCAGGTGATGAAGTTGTAGATAATGCTCTCTTTATGATGGATAGCGATGCTCAGATAAATAGCTTGTATTAACACTGTTCTTAATATACCACTTTGATTACAAAGGTTAACTAATCACTTAGACTTAAGGGACACTATGTCCTTTTAGTCAGTTATTTAACAAATAACTCAACACTCATGTCCAAATAATGGATATTTCCACATTAAAAGGAGACTTTTGCTTTAAGCTTAAACCCATAAAAAGCTGCAAAATGTAAAAGTTTGTAACTATTTTAATAATATACTGTTTTTTAGGAACACTTTTTGTGTTACTTAATTATCATTTTTAAGGCTCTGTTCACTATAATGAGAATGAATAAAGAGTTAGGTACCAATTAAAAGAACTAATAATTATAAAATGAAAGTAAAAGAATGAAACTATATAAGATTGTGTGGGCTATATGGTGGATTGTATCCATAGTTGTAATTTTAGGAACTATAGCATTATGGATATCATTTCATTCTAAAGATATTGAAATTAATCTTACAGAAGGTACTGAAAAAGAGTTTGAGGTGTTTCGTGTTTTACCTGATCCACTATCGGTTCGTTTTGATTTTAAAAAAAGTAAAAAAACACGATCTGAGCTTGGGCATTGTAGTCATAAATATAAAGTTAAAAGAAATATAAATATAGAAAAGCAACCAAAAGATAAAATTGATATTTCTTCTTTTAAAAAAGAAATTCAATCATTTTCTGATTTAGAACCTATCCCTTGCGAAAACTTAGGCGAGCCTATAGTTGTTAGCTTACAATACAAAAATAAAGTCATTTTATATAATACAACACCCGGGAAAAGTAGAGGTGCAGTCATTACTAGACATTTAATTCCATTAAATGGAAAACAACTTCAATTAGGTGTAAGCTATAACAAAATTAAAATACGTATTCTTAAAGTAGGAAAATCATTTTCAGGTGAAAAGGTAATATTGCATATTAATGAAGCAAGTGGATTAAAGTCTCGTGGTTTACCAAACCATCATTATTGGCTAAAATATTTTATTTTATCACCTATTTATATTATTATATTATTAATAGTGCTTATTGTT
>JANTGV010000306.1 GCA_024762745.1 Sulfurimonas sp.
GTTATTGCTAAACTAACATCAAGAACATTAAACCATGATTTTAATTATCCGAGAGATATTACTTTATAAAAACAGGAGATAAAGATATGAAAATTCCATTTAGTAAATATGAAAGTTCACGCGAAGCACACTCAAATGTAAGTGATGTTTTAGATGCGGAAGATATAGACCAGGTAAAAGAGCTTGAAGATGAGTTTGCAACATATGTAGGTGCAAACTATGCACTGGCTACTTCACATGGAACATCAGCTTTACACTTAGCGATGTTGGCGCTTGATCTAAAACGCGGTGACAAGGTAGTATGTTCAGTAAATGCTCATCCAAATGTTCCTGAAGTTGTTCGTCACTTTGATGCTGAGCCAGTTTTTATAGATATAGATGATAAGAGTTACAATATTAATCTAGACAAGCTTGAAAACTACCTAGAAGATAATAAGTCTAAAAAACTAAAAGCAGTTATTATCACGCATATTGGTGGTGTTACAGTTGATTTGTCTAGAGTTTATGCAATGGCAAGCATTTACGATGTGAAAATTGTTGAAGATGCCTGTGATGCTCTTGGTGCTTCTTACAATGGTGAAAAGATTGGCTCTACAGGAGCAGATATTACATGTTTTGATTTCTCTTCTCATCTGAAGAAAAATGTATGTAACGGTGGTATGCTTGTAACAAATGATGATGAGATTATGGAGAGAGCTACACTTTTGGCGAATCATGCAATTGTACGTGACGAAGATGCCTTAGAGTATATCTATGATGTTGTTGATATAGGGAATGACTACTCAATGAGTGAGTTAAATGCAGCATATATTCGTGCTCAGATTTTAGAACAGGATAATAATATTCTAAGACAGCAAGAGATTGCTAAGATGTATAGTGACGCTCTTGATGGTGTTGAACATATTACGATTCCAAGCATGGAGAATGAGGAGAACCCTTTCTCTTTGTATATTATTAAAATAGATAAAAATCGTGACTCTTTTGCAGTTGAGTTAAGAGAAGAGGGGATTGGCAGTGGACTGCACTATATTCCTCTACACCTTTTAACCTACTATAAGGCGAAGTACTCTCTACGCGTAAATGATTACCCTGTAGCTCTGCGTGCTTACCAACAAGTACTTTCTCTTCCTATATATGCAGCTATGGAAGATAAAGATGTAAAAACTGTAATAGATAAAGTTAAAAAAATAGCTAAAACAAGAGTATAAATCGAGTTGAAAAAATCTCTTTTCTTCTGGGTTGAAGAGTACTTCTACAGCCCAAACCCTTTTCAAAAATTCATCTCTACTCTACTACTTCCTCTTAGTTGGTTCTACTGTTTTATCGTGTGGTTGCGTTTTAAGGGAAAAAAAGCTGAGAAGTTTGGTGTGAAAATCATCAGTGTTGGTAATTTGAGTGTAGGAGGAAGCGGTAAAACACCCTTAGTAACTGCTCTAGCTTCAAAGTATGAAAACGCAGCTATAATTCTTCGTGGTTATGGACGGAATTCCAAAGGTCTTTATGTGGTTAAAGATAAACAGAAAATTCTTTGTGATGTAAGTATCAGTGGTGATGAAGCTATGATATACGCACATAAATTGCCTGATACTATAGTGATTGTAAGTGAAGATAGAAAAGAGGGTATACGTAAGGCAGAGGAGTTGGGTGCTGAGATTGTATTTTTAGATGATGCCTACTCTAAGCATGATATTGAAAAGTTAGATCTCCTCATTGAGGTTAAAAGTGAAAATAGTAACTGTTTACCATCTGGTCCCTTTAGAGAGAGACTATGGGTAGGTAAAAAGGCTCTCTTACTTGAGGATGGAGTTGATTTTAAGAGAAGAGTATTTCTCAAAGATACAAGAGATAAGATGTCCCTTGTAACAGCTATAGCAAGACCACAAAGGTTAGATGAATATCTGCCCGAAGTTGTTAGTAAAAACTACTTTGAGGATCATCATAGCTTTGTAAAAAAAGAGCTAGAAGATGTCTTAAGCGCAGATAATTCAGACTCTCTTTTGCTAACCTATAAAGATCTTGTAAAAGTAGAGTCCTTCGGACTCCCTCTGTCACTTTTGGATCTAGAGGTTGAAGTGAGTGAAAGCGTTTTTAATATTATAGAAAAATATCTACAAAATGAAGATGATGTTTAAGATATTTCTATTTTTATCACTTCTTACTGGTTCTGTTTTGGCTAATGAATTTAGAGATGTCAAAGAGTACTCTTTAAAAAAAGATGAAGAGAAGAAGATTCTTGTTAAGTACGATTCAAAAGAGAGAGTTTTTAAGTTCAGATGGACTCTGTTTAAGAATGGTGGACTCATAATTCATCGTTCCTACAATAAACAAGTTGCTCAAAACATCCTCTATCAAAGGCATAAAAATAGAAGTTTTAGACTTGAGTTAAAGCCTCGAGGAGCTGACTTTTACAAAGTGCCTTATATTTTAGTTCAGTTTCAAGAGTTTGATTATGAAAAGAAGAAAGCTAAGTTTAAAGTGATGCTCTGGGATGAGAAGATGCAGATAAAACTTA
>JANTGV010000307.1 GCA_024762745.1 Sulfurimonas sp.
CACTCGTCAGCAACGAAGGTGAAAATGCCTGCTATCAGGAATTGAAAGTTAGTATAGAAACAATCTAATGTAGCATAGAGTTTGCGAAGTTGTTGGTTATGAAAAAAGATGGTGTGATTACGTTCACTTATCACTCTACCTGAGTTTTTGTTATATTTTTTAAAGTGCTAACTTACCCTCTGAATTATTATGTCAATGTTAGAATTTATTTATGTTTTATTTTTGATTTAGTGTATACCTTTAAAATTTAGCTATACTTAATCCTATATAAATATATGAGGAAGATACATTTATGGAACGAAAACTAAAACATCTTGATTTTATACAAAATACAATTACACGTATGTCACATAACTCTTTTTTACTCAAGGGTTGGGCGGTTACTTTAGTAGGTGCATTATTTGCATTGTCATCAAAAAATATTGATAGTGGTATCACTGTGATTGCTATGCTTCTGACTATAATGTTTTGGCTTTTGGATGCTTATTATTTGAGTAAAGAGCATTTATATAGACTACATTATGATGAAGTACGAGTAAAAAAGCCTGATGAGATAGACTTTTCTATGACACCTACACAGACAAACTCTAGCTATACTGACTTATTTGTCAAGTTTACTTCTCCTACGCAGTTGTCTTTTTATGGGGTGTTGGTTTTGATTATAGTTTTGTTTAATTATTATATTTAGGAAAAATAGTATGAGCCAACGATATAAAGCCCAAATATTTATTAGCTATAGTCATGATGATGAGACTTGTAAAGATAAGTTAGAAATAAAACTTGATGTTTTACAAAGACAAGGCAATTTTGATGTTTGGACAGATAGAGAAATTGGAGAGGGCGATGAATGGCTACCAGAGATAGAAGAAAAACTCAATAGATGTGATGTTGCAATCTTACTAATAAGTGATAATTTTCTTACATCTAATTTTATTATGGATAAAGAAGTACCACTTTTTTTAAACCGTAGAAAAAATCATGGTTTAAAACTTTATCCTATTATTGTAGATGATTGTACATGGCAAAAGATACCATGGCTATCAGAATTGGCTGGTGCATTCAAAGATAACGTACCACTTAGAAAAGATGAAAAGCTTATTAATGAAAAACTAACTGATCTTGTAAATAGAATAGATGATTATTGTAAAGGCTGTAGGGTCCAAAAAGAGATAGAAAAAGGCAAATTCAAAAAACCCTTCAAAGTCCCCTTTGAGTCCAAGAAAGATGGAGCTATAGGAATAGAGATAAAACTACAAGAAGTACATGATGCCTTGCACGACACCTCGTCGCATAAAGCAAACATCGGACAAGTGAGAACATTTCAGGGTATGGGAGGACTAGGAAAGACACAGCTGGCTGTCGAATATGCACACAGATATAAAGACGAGTATGATGGTGTAGCATGGCTAACGATGGATCAAGATGTAGATTCCCAACTGATAGATATGGCTTTAGAATTTGCTTGGACTACTAAAGATACAGACCCAAAAATACAAATAGATATAGCCAAACATATGTTTAGTAAATTAGATAACTATTTACTTATTTTTGACAATGTTGAAGAGTATGATACCTTGGTTTCCCCACTTATACCTGTAGAAAATAACAATAAAATACTACTAACATCAAGAGAACTCATAACAGGGTTTGAAAGTATAGAATTGGAAACACTTAATGAAGAGAACTCTTTAGCATTATTGAAACTGGAAAGTAAAAGAGATGTAGGTAAAGATGAAAAAGAATCTATAACTAAACTTATAGAAATCCTAGATGGTTTACCTTTGGCTCTTGAACTAGCAGGTGCATTGGTAAATGATACTGGTTTGACTTGGAATGAGTATTGGGAACTTTTTGAAGCAGAAGGTATAGGGACTTTAGAAGAAGGAGTCATCCGTAATAGTGGTACAAATCATACTAACAACTTACGAGCCACACTTAATATATCAAAAACAAAACTAGAAAACAATGCAGATTTAAAAGCACTCATGAATGTGATTGCTTTTGGTTCTAGTGACTCTATGAATAAAGATTTGCTAAGTGATTTACTAGAGACAAATAAAGTAAGGTTACAAATAACTCTTAATCAAGCAGTAAAACTAAAATACCTTAAAGAGGAAGATGAAGGTACCTTCTACAGCATGCATAGGCTTTTTAGAGAGGTGTATAAAGATGAGTATGCACCTTTAGAAGAGATGTTTGTTACCAACATAGTAAAAAATCTAAAAGAATATATGCATAAAAGAAAAGATGATTTTGTTAATTATGAAGCATTAGAAATGGCAGCTTCTCAAGCTTTAGCATGGGAGACAATAACAGTCAATACTGAAGATAAAGCAATACTCTTAAACTATGCAGCTTATCCACTTTACTATATGGGAAGGTATGCAGATGCTTTGATGTTGCTAGAAAAAGCATATAAACTCATAGATAAAACTAAAGAGACAAAAGAATTAGCTGAAATACTAAACAGTAAAGCATCACTCCATCAGTCTAAAGGAGAGTACGACAAAGC
>JANTGV010000308.1 GCA_024762745.1 Sulfurimonas sp.
AAAGTGACAGGCCTTAGAATCAGTCCCTATAACTCTGAGCAGGTAGAAGTACTTATAACTATACTGAGCTCAACGCCAATTAAGGAAAATACCGAGGCTAGATTGACAGCGCAGGGAATTACAGGGCTTAGTTATATAAACTTAAGTATGGGGGAGCATGAGGCACCTGCTCTTGTTGCCAAAGAGGGTGAAGAGTATCCAGTTATTAAGTCTGTAGCGTCTTTCTTTGAAGATTTTGAGAAGTCATTAGATTCTGTATCTTCGAAACTGTCTAAAACTTTAACAAAGACATCAAGGCTTTTAAATGATGATAATCAGAAACAGATAAATCTCTTGCTTCATAGAAGTGCTAGTTTTATGGACAGACTAGACAGGCTTTTAGATGAAAAAACAGTACTCTCTCTACAACGCAGTATTGAGAATGTGGAGTCTGCAAGTAGAAAAGTTGATAAGCTTGTACCTAAGGTGGAGACATTTGTATATAAAAGTATGGAGTGGGAAGATAATATTCGTAACTCTTTTTCCTCTATAATGAATAGTTACTTAGGTATTAGAAGTTCAATGGATGAGATTAAAAGAGCAGTTGCTAGTGGTGAGTTTAATGTAAAAGAGATAGCTGCTGACATAGTGCCTACAATGAACAATACACTTTTAGATATGCAAGAGTTGATGATAAAAGTACAAGACACTCTGAATCAATATGAGAGAAGCCCAAGTGATATTTTATT
Organism: Sulfurimonas sp.; assembly: GCA_024762745.1. The sequence goes on from JANTGV010000308.1 coordinate 729, forward strand.
TAAGCAAGAAGAGCTTAAAAAAGCTCCAGGAGAAGAGTAAAATGAGATTAATATTTATAGCCTTAAGTGCATTTTTATTTATAGGGTGTTCAACAACTACCCCAGCTGTTTCAGAGTATAGAATTAACGTTCTACCTTCTCAAGACTCCTTCACTCAAACTGGATGTAAAGAGAGGTCACTCAAAGTTGCACAGGCATTTAGTTCTGGTTCTCTGATGTCACAAGATATGAACTATGGACAGGGAGCGCATAGACAGTATAAGTTTACAGAATCGGAGTGGGCAGAGTCTCCAAATAGAGCAATCAGTGCTGAGGTTTTAGAGTATGTAAAATCGACTTATTTATTTAAAAATGTTCAGGTCTCAAAATCTAGAAGTAGAAATGGACTCTTGTTAGAGACAAATATAGAGGAGTTTATGCAGTATTTTTCAGAAGATGAAAAAAGCTCTTTTGTCAAAGCAAAGATAAACTTTACTCTCATTGATGCCAAAGAGAGTAAAGTATTAGCATCTAAAACATTTAGTTCTGAAGTTGGGGTCAAGACTCTAAATGCAGATGGTGGGGTTATAGCACTGAATAAGGCTTTAGAAAATATTTTATTTGAGAGTGGAGTGTGGTTAGGAGGTATCTGTAAATGATTTTAGAGAGTGAGTATAAAAAACGCAGAAAGAGATTAGCTAGTAAGTTAGTAAAAAACTCTGTCGCTGTACTATTCTCCGCAGAGTATAAAACTCGTTCCAACGATACCGAATATCCTTTTAGACAAAATAGTAATTACTACTATATGAGTGGCTTTTTAGAGGATAAATCTTGTTTAGTCTTTGTTAAGGGCTCTAAAAAAGTCAAGAGCATCCTTTTTGTCTATAAAAAAGATAAAACTGAAGAGTTATGGAATGGAGAGAGGTTAGGTGTAAAAGCAGCTAAAAAAAAGTTTGCTGTAGATGAGGTATATGAATATGAAGAGTTTGACACTAAATTTAAAGAGTATTTGAGTTCAAAAAAAACACTCTATTATGATTTTAAGACTGATGATTCAAAAGTGAAAAAACAGTCTAAAAAAGTACAATCTATTGAGGACCTATCTGTTATTGTAGAGAAGATGAGACTTGTAAAGTCAGATTCAGAGATAGCTTTAATAAAAAAAGCTATCTCTATTACTAAAGATGCACACCATAAAGCTATGAGAAAGGCTCCGGAATTAAAATATGAGTATGAGCTTCAAGCAGAGATAGAGTATGAGTTTAAAAAGAGAGGGTCATATAGTGATGCGTATACTTCGATAGTTGCTTGTGGAAACTCTGCAAATACACTTCACTATGTTGATAACAATAAAAGACTCAAGAAAGGTGAGTTGATTCTAATCGATGCTGGCTGTGAATACAACTATTATGCAAGTGATATCACAAGGACTATACCTGTCAACGGAAAATATAGTGAGGCTCAAAAAGAGCTTTACAGTATGGTTTTAAAAGTTCAGCTAGAGATTATAAAGATGATAAAGCCTGGTGTAAAACGCAGTGCTCTTCAAGCTAAAGCAGTGGAACTCCTCTCTAAAGGCATGATAGAACTTGACATACTCAAAGGTTCTTTGAAAAAAATTATTAAAAAAGAGCACTATAAAAAGTACTATCCTCATGGAATAGGTCACTGGATGGGTATGGATGTACATGATGAGGCCCCTTATAAATACAAAAATGGTCAGGAAATACCACTTAAAAAAGGAGTGGTGTTAACGATAGAACCAGGTATCTATATAGATAAAAATGACAAAAGGGTAC
>JANTGV010000309.1 GCA_024762745.1 Sulfurimonas sp.
GAGAAGATAAACTTTACGGGTCAAATCATTACCTTTGAACCGATAGTTGATAAGCTGGTCTCGTTTAAAGAGATCTATAAATGTTTTAATACCAAATACCGTACTAAGATTGAGCCCACAAGTTCAGCTGTTATCACCTATGGTTTTGGCTCTGATGGTTCACAAAAAGGGATTGTAATGAGTCACAAAAATCTAAGCGATGGAGCAAGGATTGTCTCCAACTACCTAGAGCTCAATGGTGATGATGTTATATCTGGTCTGCTCTCATTTAACCTAGACTATGGACTCAATCAAATCTTCTGTACGCTTCAAGCTAGAGCGACTTTGGCACTGCACAAGTTTATTTTGCCAAGTGACTTTTTTACTCATCTACTACGAGATAAAATCACCGTTCTAGCCCTTATGCCTGTGCATATCGGTAAAATGTTTAATGAAGACCCACATCGACTCCCCATGTCAAATCAACTGGATCATGTGCGTGTGATTACGTCATCGGGTGGAAACATCACCACCAAGATGGTAAAAAAGGTTGATGACTACTTTAAACCTGCCAAGTTCTACTCAATGCATGGACTCACCGAAGCCCTGCGTTCGACCTATCTTGACCCCTCACAAATTCATAATCGTCCCACCTCCATAGGAAAAGCAATTCCAGAGGTAGAGGTCTATATTATCAATGAAAAGAGTGAAGCGTGTCAACCCAATGAGGTAGGAGAGCTTATTCACCGAGGGTGTTGTATCTACCAAGGGTACTGGAACAGTGAAGAGGAGACCCAAAAACGGTTTAAAAATATCGCTATTTTAGAGAAAGTCATGACCATAGATAACCCCAATGAGACTGTCATTGCCACAGGTGATTATGTCTACCAAGATGAAGAGGGGTATATCTACTTTGTCGATAGAAAAGATGACATGATAAAAACTGCTGGTTACCGTGTCAGCCCCAAAGAGATTGAAGAGGTGGTCTACAACAACTGCCCAACCGTCACCAAATGTGCCGTCTTTGGAACACCCAATGATGAGATAGAAGAAGAGATCGTCTTGGTCTACTCAGCTAAAACAAAAATTCCTCAAAATGAGTTACTCTTTGAGCTTAAAAAACATTTAGCGACCTATATGGTACCAACGGTAATAGAGTACCGTAAAGAGCTTCCTCTAAAAGCCTCACACCACGAGGTGGTGGATAAGGTGGTTTTGAAAAAAGCATTTTTATAATCCCATAGAGACAGAGCCATCTCTCTGTGCTCTGTTCACATCCATTAATTATTAGAAAATTAGTGACCATTTTCTCGCATTCAGACGCTTTTAGGTAAAAAAGTTTGTAAACTGTTTTTGCTTTAAAAGCACCCCACAAAGCCTTTAAAATTGGACTTTATAACCTTTATAACATGAGAAAGTTCTAACGCCTGTTCATCTATTAAGTAACGTTAATAGATACTAAACCTCCAAAAACTCCACCCCATCTTTAGAGCCAATAAGCAAGAAACTTCTAAGTTTGGAAATAGCTTTAATCTTGTCAAGTTTCAGATACCCTTTAACCTGCTCTACTCCCTCTTTTTTTACTTGTTTATAGTTGTCTTTCTCTTTAAGCCATTTTAACTCAAACAGGTAGTTATTTGGCACTTTCTCATCGCGTCCAACAAGCATAATATCAGGGTATTTATTATCTTTTTCAGGTTGTGACTCGATAAAGTAAAAATCTGCAAAACTTAATAATGAGAGTGTAATCACTTGAAAATGTTTCTCTTTAAACCCTACATGGTCACGGTTTGAGAGGGTTTTTATGACACTGTTTAGTTGATTTTTAAAAGGCTCAATCTCTCCTAAAAGTAACTCTTTTAAAATCTTCCCTATAGAGTTGGCAATCTCAAAACTATTTCTCTCTCCAATTTCAACAGCAAAGTAGTTAAAATAGAGCATTTTAATCACATAATTAGGGATAGAAAATCGATAAACATCTGAGGTTATTTCATCTTCTATGGTGATAAATCCCATAGAGTAGATAAGCGTTATAAAGTCATCTTCTGTAAAGTTTTGATTTAAGTCATATCTATCTTTAATAGAGCCTACAATTGAACCTTTTTCAATTAACTCTTCTAAAAGGCTATAGTTCTTATCACTATCGCCAATATTAAAAAGCTTCATAATGGCTCTGTAATCACTGGCTACATTGCTGTCTAGCATTTTTACTGGATTTGTACATCGATCATAATTGTATTGTGAAATAAAGTAGTTAACTAACGTGGCATTATAAATTTTATTATGAGCTTCACTATTAAAAAGGTAACCATTATACCAAGTCTCCAATTTTTCCAAAAGCTCTGCTTTATCTAAATTAGGACACTTTTTAAAAATACTCTCTGTTAATGAATACGCTACTTCATCTCTATTAAAACCTGCCATCTCATTAAACTTTAGATTGTTTGATATATTGGAAACAATATTAAACCCAGAACTCAAACTGTCAAGCGTAATGGGTGTCACTCCTGTAATAAACATCTTTT